>JAUWDF010000146.1 GCA_030608925.1 Candidatus Bathyarchaeota archaeon
TGCCTGTTCAGCGGCTTCACGGGAATCCATGGCACCAAATTTTCCATTTATGATCTGTTCAGTAATTTTGAAGGTGAGCGCCTCTCGAGACATCTTCTCAGTCAAATCGCGTATTCCTTCAGCGACCCCGGAAGGCCCAACAAGCCCCTCTACTAGTTCAGCTAAATCCTTCGCAACCTCAGGCTCTGGAACGAGAGCAGGATCTAACCCTTTTTTCCGGGCTTCTCTCGCAACAGCATATATGCTCTCAAGGTTTTTCTCCAAAAAAGCAGCATATTGCTTATACTCTTCGCTCATCGGGATCGTCAAAATCGTTCTCCTTACATAGATTTCATGAAGCGAGGTATTGAGTCTTTCTAACATAAAAGCGACAAAGCAGAACTTGCGTGGAAGTTAAAGGCTATAAGGTTCAACTGAAAGCTTTGGTTTAGCGCGTTTTTTTGTGGACTTTCATGTTATCTACCAGTTCTCTTATATTGTATCTCCCTTTGTTTTCTTCCAGAACCGTACCGGTTACAACAATGTCAGCTCCAGCTTTCGCTATTTCTTTCACCTGTTCACCGGTTCTTATACCGCCGCCTACAATTAAGGGAAGATCAGTTACTTTCTTCACTGCTCTTGCCATGTCGCTGGGCACCGGTTTTCCGACTCCGGACCCCGCCTCTAAGTAAACGAATCGCATACCAAAATATTCAGCGGCTAGGGCATGAGCAGCTGCAAGTTCAGGTTTGTTATATGGGATAGGAACGGCTTTTCCCACAACACTAACTGCTCCGCCCTCGCCCACAATGATGTAGCCAAGAGGGATAGGTTCCAAAGCGAATTTTTTGATGATGGGGGCGCCTAAGACTTGAGCGCCCATAAGAAAGTATGGGTCTGCAGAATTAAGAAGGGACATGAACCAGATAGCATCAGCATATCTGCTTATTCCAGTGATGTTGTTAGGGAAAAGAATTACAGGTATTTTCACAGATTCTTTCAGAGCTTTTGCGACCTTGTCCAAATGAGAAGTTGAAAAAGAGGTTGAACCGCCCACCATTATAGCTGCTGTATCGCAAGCTTCAGCCTCTTTAGCTATACGGGAGGCAGACGATGGAGTAACCTTTTCAGGATCAACAAGAGTCATGTGAATAGTTCCTTCGTTCTCAATCTTCTCTAAGAGATATTTCTCCACTAAACCAATCATATACCTGATCTCCCTCACTAGGCCGTTAACCGTGAATAAAAGATGTCTGTGAATTGGCAGTATATGTCGATCTCCCCAAAAGCGGGTCTAGTGACCAATTCCTCTGTTAATCCACAGTTCCCACACCGCACTCTAGCATGTTCACCACCCGGGAATATCTCAACATTGATTGCTTGTTTACCACACTTAGGGCAGAGGTAAACTGTAGGTAATTTCTTCTTAGGGATACGAACTACGTTTCTTCTCCTTCTGCCCATGTCAAAGCCTCTGATATAATTCTATTTAATCCCGTGATTGCGCCACTCGTTTCAAATTATAACTCGGCAATAGCTTAAATACTTGTCCTAAAAGCATAAGTGAAGACACTAAATTAAAAGAAACGCCAGTCTAGAAAAAGAGAACTTGATGAAATGGATAGATGAGATAGTGATATCTTGAAAACACCTGAAAACTAGGAGGAAATTGAGAAATAGCTCTAAAAAAGTTAGGTGAAGAAGAAAAGCTCGAACGTGACGTCACACGTGATTTTGTGATAATCACACGTGATCTTCATGTGATCAGAAATCACACGAATCATAAATCACAAGGTCACAAAATAGGGGTTAAAACAACAATTAGAACAAAGATACAAAGTAACGAGTTGCCCCCTAGAGGAAGGAATAAGCAGACTAAAGGGAAAGAAACTTCATAATCCTCTAAATCTATACATACCCAAACAGGCTGGAGCAGATAAACAATTTTCGTCTTAGAACAGAGGGCTCAGAGAAAAATGTAAAGTGGATACCTGTTTTTTTGAATGGTTTAAAAATTTGTTTTTATCCAGTTTTGTGTAGTTTATTGATGTTTATTTCGTATTTTTTTAATATTTTCATCATATACAGGATTGTGACTGTATAGGTGTTTTTCCAGCGAAGAGCCGTAAAGCTTTTCTGGTAAAGGGTGCTGTATACAAAAGCGTATCCTTTACGA
The DNA here is from genome assembly GCA_030608925.1 of Candidatus Bathyarchaeota archaeon. Classification (GTDB taxonomy): domain Archaea; phylum Thermoproteota; class Bathyarchaeia; order Bathyarchaeales; family SOJC01; genus JAUWDF01. The sequence goes on from JAUWDF010000146.1 coordinate 2,156, forward strand.
CGGGGTTTGAGGTTGGGAGATTTTACTTGAAGGAAAAGGCTCAAAATTGGCTAAAATATTCATTATCAGACCCGATGGTGAAAATACTTGCTAAAAACAGCAATTTAACCAAAATACAGCTAGAAACGCTATTAATAGACGTTTTAGCAGAAAATATATCCGATAAACCATTAAAATACGACGAAAAAGCCAGAATAAGGCTTTTAGCCGTAAGTCGCGGCGCTTTTAATAGAAGCCTCAGGCAAGCCCGACAGAACGTCATACAATCAATCTACACAATCCTTCTCCTCGGATACATAGGAATCCTAGAAGACACCAGCTTAGAACCATACATAGAAGCCGCAAACAAGCTACAAACATACATAAAAACTCAACGAAAACTTGCTAAAAAGACGCCAAAAGAAGAACATATAAGGAGCGTGGCACTGCTCCACGAAGAACTAAAAAAGAGCCTAGAAGAACTAACCAAACCAAGAAACATGTCAAGAAGACTGTGACATCACAAATCACATCCCTTCAGCAACAAAAATGGTTACTCTCAACGCACACCAAAGCTCATTGAGGAAACCAATAAAACATTACAAAACAACACGATTCTCCACGCCAAAACAAGGTCGTTTTGGAGGGATTTTCTAAAAATAAGGAGTTTTTAATACCTATTCGGAAGTGAAGAATGAAGTGAGAAAAGGAGGGGACAGTGAAGTCTCGGATAATCAACAGTATCGTATAGAGGCTTTGCCAAACACCAGCTGTGACATGTGATGTCACGATATTCAATCTAACAAAAACTTTAAGTTCACTTATATACTAATGTGATATGTGATCACGTATGCAGATCACACATGATCACGCTGAAATCACATCTAATTCGGGGGTTTTTAGATGATTTCAGAATTTATGTTATTAGTGACATCGGTTCTGCTATTTATCACAATTTTAGCATTGTTTCTTTATTATCGCCGAATAAGGACTCTGCGCCAAGAGTACGAGAGGGCAAGAGGAGTTGTGGAGGACATAGTTGTCGGTGTTGATAGCCAATTTCGGAGGCAAAAGGACAGAGTTCTTTTTGTTGCACAGAAAATTGAGAGCGCCTCATTGGAGAACAGAAAAGTTGTGAAGAAGGTAGAAGAATATGAGGGGCGACTAACGGATCTTACTAAGTTGATGGGGGATGTTCCCCAGATTGAAGAGAGATTCTCTGGTCAGCTTAAGGAGATGAGGAGCGAAGTTGAGGGTATAAAAGAATCCCAAGACAAGGTGATACAAAAACTTGTTGAGATCGAAAAAATCAGGCAAGAGGTTTATGTTCCTGAGATGAAGATAGAGGCGGCTATTCCAATAAAAAGGGAAAAGGCGTTGGCTCCACTGACTGAAACGGAACTAATGGTTCTCGAG
>JAUWDF010000230.1 GCA_030608925.1 Candidatus Bathyarchaeota archaeon
TACAGGTTTCTCCAGAGAGGCAGCTGCCTGCAATAAATTGGTTGCTTTTCGCAGACCCCCGCCAGAAGCATCGTAGACAGCATCTAACCCGTCCTTCAGTAGATTTATTCCTTCCTTCTCTGCAATACGCCTAAGATATTCATCTTGATCATCTCTAGAAAGATATCTGTACCGAAAAGGGGCGCAACGACTCTGTATTGGCTCAATGATCTTTCCACTATAATTCGCTATAAGAATGAATCTACAGGTCGCTGCATATCGCTCCATAGTTCTTCTCAAAGCCTGTTGCGCGTCTCTAGTCATGTTGTCAGCTTCATCCAAGATCAGGATCTTGAACGGTATTTCACCCAAGGTTCGAATCCGAGCAAATGTCTTCACAGTTTCGCGAACCACATTTATACCACGTTCATCACTCGCATTCAACTCCATTAGATGCTCTCGATAAGCCTGGCCATACAGGTCACGAGCGAGACATAATGCAGCTGTCGTTTTTCCAGTACCAGGGGGACCTGCAAAAATACAGTGAGGCACATTTCTAGATCTAGCGAAGCTTGATAAGCGCTCAACAATAGCTTTCTGATTCACCATTTCCGTTAATGTTTTAGGGCGATACTTCTCCGCCCACATTTCAAAGCTCATTCAAAGGACTCCTAACATACTCATTTTCTACTTAGGTTAATATCTAAACACACTTTTATTAAAGGCTTAAAACAAAACGTATGTTGTGCCAATTCCAAGCTGAGCACGTTTTATCTTCGAATCAATTGATAGTTGACAGCTGATATTGCTTTCAATTTAAAACACTACATTACCTATTTTTTTTAATTTAAAAAATAGGTTTCTCATATGTATTTCTAATTCATATATGTTAAATATTTTCTGTTGGAATCTGGTTCTGAACACTAATCCGAGGCTACTTGATGTCATTCGCTTTGTTACCTGAGTTTTTCGCTTTCCTCGGAATTGACATCTTTGTAGCTATGAGTTTGTTAACATGTCTTCTGGATGATTATTTTCCCAAAACATTACCCTATATTTTTCAAGTAGCAGCCATAGGCGGATATGTTCACATTCTAATCAGCAAAGAATTTCTCACCTTGTTTGGGGACCAAATGCGATTTTGGTATTGCTTCATTTACCTAGGTGTCGCATTAGCGAATGTTATTGCTGCGAATGTCTATTTAGCTATTATAAGGAAAAAATGGACTCTAGCAAAGATCTTCTCATGCATGGTCGTTTTTCCTTCAATACTAATCTCGGTTTTTTTCGTTGTCAACTACATGGGCCAGATTGCTGAACTGTATCTAATTCAGATCGCAATGTTGTTCAGTGCCTTAGGTCTTGGAGCTTCCATTACTGTACTTCTGAGTCCAAAATTCAAAAAATACTGGAGGAGGTGAGAAATATTGAATCGAGTGTTTAGCAAATCCGTCAAGATGCTGATCCTGACATTGATGTCAATTGTCGTCGTTTCCGTCAGCGCAATAACCTACTATAGCGTAGTCATGGAGCCTACAGTGAGCATCAGCCAAGCCGTGATAAGCTTTGTACAAGGAGATGATTGGACAACAGGTTCTTCGATGGGCACCAACAACACTTATGTGAGCCTAGATATCACAGCATATCCAAACGCAACTTTGACATACGAGGAACTAGTGAACATAAGCAATACAGACGCATCAGGACACAATGTACGATTAAGCCACGTCTCTATAACACCAAATGGAACCCCCAGCGTTGCTAACTTCACCTTCATCAACTTCACGTTGATTCAGCCAGATGGTAATCCAGTGGCTGGCAGCGACTTTGACTACACAACATCTGGAAACTCCTGGAACACACCATCAGCCATGGGCTACCAAAGCCTTGCCGCAGGTACCCAATGGGCAGTAAAAATCGAGACAAAAGCTGCTGCAGGCGCCAGTGATGGGATATCATGCACAATAGTCATAGCAGTGGACGTGCAAGTATAATCCCCACTCCTTCTTTTTCTCTACCTATTCCTGTTTCGCGCGCACACTAAAATTAGCCCTTTTATTAGACTACACACTGGAAAATCGGTTTGAAAGTGGGTTTGTAATATGAATTTCGACGTAATCAAACCTATATTGAACCACGTGCCGAAGTGAAAACAGAGAGATGGTGCCCGTGGACCCAGTCTTCCTCATGCTTTTCGTAGTAGTAACGGCAGTACTCACCATCTATTTCAAATTATTAATAAATCTCAATCCATCCTCTGAGCCCAAACTAACTAGATATATGACCAAGGCAGTTGAAAGGAAAAGTAGGAAACCCCCAAAGACAACACGATCAGTCACGCCCGTCGAAACACTTCCAGAGAAAGAAACCAGTGGTACCCTTCCGAATGAAGAGACAAGTGACATCTTTCCGAAAGGAGAGAGCGGAGAAAGAGAATGCCCTCATTACATAGGTTACTTAACAACACTACCGAAGCGGAGTCGTTTTCCTGACGAATGCTTCGGTTGCCGTAACGTTATTCAATGTCTAAGAATCGAACCCACAAAAGTCATCGAAAGCTTCTACATTTCAGCACCACAATCTGAATAACAAATCTAATCCAGCCACCTCTAACTGCACCCGATAATTGCAGTTGTCCTAATCAAAGAATCAAACCAAGAACATTCAGGGTTCTGTATTATTGTAAACCGC
>JAUWDF010000013.1 GCA_030608925.1 Candidatus Bathyarchaeota archaeon
CGTGATGTCTTGCTGCTTCTCTGGGATGGATACCGCCTGTCTTCGGAATGTAAGGGTTAATCACGTTTGCGAGAATTTCTCCCGCGTCAGTCGCTATTCCAACTCCGAAGTCATCGGCAGTGGATTCCACAGCTATACACACCTTCTTGTTTGAAATCTGCTTGCTCAATCCACCGACCACGCGTAGGCAATGTTATGATCGTTATACAACACACTTATCAGTATATTTTGAAGCATCATGATAAAGTATGAGGTTTACACACATGCTTTTATTTCTAAATAACCTTATCTTTCTATAAGTACTGGAGGAAACAAATGGATGCCTAAACGCAGCGAATTGGAACATAAGGCTCTACAGTCAATCGCTAACTCTGGCGAGGAGGGAATACCTCAATCAGATCTCTGGAGACACATGAACGCTACAAGCAGAGAAGGTTCTCGAATAGCCTTGAAGTTGGAGAATAAGGGACTAATAAGGCGGGAACGTGAACTCTATGAAGGACGATGGACTTTTCGGTTATTTCCTAACAGAAAGCCTGTATCAATAAATTCAATAATTAACTGTCCCTGCCTTAGCTGTGCAGAAAGCATTAGATGTGGAGCTTATGGCGCCAACTCCCCGAACGACTGTGCCCAACTAACAGTCTGGCTAGTAGATCTTATTCAACAACGTAATAGTGTCCAGGGTGACAGTTGAGGTTGCCCAAGGCATGGATAAGACGAAGAAAAAGAGAATACTACTATAGAAGAGCCAAAGAGGAAGAATACCGATCCAGATCAACATATAAACTTCTACAAGCTGTACGAAAATACTCTTTCATAAAGAGGGGGGACAAAGTCGTGGATCTTGGAGCTGCTCCTGGTGGTTGGCTTCAAGCAACTCGTAAAATTGTTGGAGTAGATGGTTTCGTTCTAGGTGTTGATTTACTGGAGATAGAGCCATTGAGAGATGATAACGTTCTTACCATTACTGGCGACATATCAAATTGTGAAACACTGAGCCTAATAAGGAATGTCTTGCCTTCGCCAGTTGATGTATTGATATCCGATGTTTCTCCCAAGGTTTCCGGAGTATGGGAAATTGACCACGCTTGCCAGATTGATCTAGCGCGCAGATCCCTATTCTTTGCCCTTGAACTCGTGAGGACTGGTGGCAACTTCTTTGTAAAAGCTTTTCAAGGTGAAATGTTCAAAGATTTCGTAAAGGAAGTTAACAAACACTTTTACAGGGTAGAAATTGTTAAACCGAAAGCTAGTCGACCAGAAAGCGCCGAGATCTTTGTTCTCGGTTTTGACCTGAAAGGAAAAGAATAATCCAGAGTTGCTGAGATTTCCATTGTTCATACACGCGCATTGTGAAAGATTAAGTTCGTAATTAACTATCTAGATAGAGATGAAGAAAAATTGAAGGTTGTCGCGGCGGATTCAGGTGCTGCTATACTGAATACTAGGTTTGAGCCGATACAGATCGTCTCTACATCTACTGTTCTCGTTGAACCACCATACCGAAGGGCAAGTCGATTCTTGGAGGAGTCGATTTTTGCTCCAGTCGAACATGGACACGCTTTGATAATTCATGAACTAGAGCTTTGCCGAAAACTGCTAAAGGAAACAAGAGCGGATGTTGTTCATTTAGATTTGTCCTTAGGTGGATTATCTGTAGGAGAAATCTCACCAGTTCAACTTAGAGGGAAAGCTCGTAGCAGCGTTCTAGCGATTTTGCCACAAATAAGGAAACTAGCAGCAAGTATTAGACGAGTTCATGGAATTGATGTGTTAGCAATTGGCAAAGAGAGTATTCCGGTGAGGATTGCAGAGTTAACTACCGGAGCCCATGCTATTCTGCACGCTTCAGTCAAAACTTTGGAAGAAAATGAGGAGGTGATTTTGGGTTTGCCAACCAAGTGTTATACTAGGTTAACACAGGAAGGAGTTACTCTTCAATCACTGATTCCTGGCGAACATGATGTCGTCGGTTACGCTGAGGACAGTTTGGACTTACTTAAAAAAGTTCATGTCTCTGAAATTCTGAATCCTTGCGCAAGAGGGTTTCGTGCACTCAAATTAGCAAAGCGTGGTAGTTAGATGGTAAGACTATTAGAGAGACTCCAGACTTTAGAGTTTGATACACGGACACGTGTATTATTAACGATTTTTCTGTTGGTCTCAGCATTAATTTTCACTTCCTTAGGAGTAATGCTCTTTAGAGCTGATATTTCAGAAGCTCAGGAGCAGAGAGAGAAAATTTTTCAAGAATTTGAACGAGCAAATGATCCCCGCTTTATATTTGGGAATAATCTTCTTCTTACTTTGGTTATGTTCGTTCCGATCATCGGACCCATTTGGGGACTCCTTATCCTTTTCAACACAGGGTCAATTATTGCTCTCATCAGTATCGCTGAAGGTTTTCCACCGATTCTCACATTTGCCTTACTGTTCTTTACACCGATCTTTTGGCTCGAGCTTGGGGTATATTCGATTGCTATGACTCAAAGCATAATCTTATTCTTGCGTATCTTGCAGAAACAAGGCAAGAAAGAGAGTGTGAGAATGTGTATAATGATCACTGCCTGTACTTTGCTCCTGATGCTTGCAGCGATAATTGAATGGTTGATGATAAACCTATCATCAAACTTATAATCAGCCTATCTTTTCCACAGACACGCTCTTACATTTTATTCGCTTGTCAATCAGGCCTCTTGGTCAAGAAGATATTGTTTTAGTAATTTCCAGACTCATGTCTAGTGAAGCAACGCTATGAGTAATTGCCCCAATACTAACAATGTCAACATTTGTCTCAGCATATTCAAGAATGTTATCTTCAGTGATTCCTCCACTTACCTCAACAATCATTTTACTCCGAAAACCGTTCTTAGTCAACTCTTGGATGGTGTCTCGCACTTTTGCTACAGAAAAATTATCCAGCATAATTATATCAGCACCTGACTCTGCTGCTTCGAAAGCCTCCTTAAGCGATGTTACTTCAACCTCAATTTTTTTGGTAAATGAGGTAGCATTACGTGCTAGTTTCGTCGCATTTCTGACACTACCGACAATTCTTATGTGATTATCTTTTATCAACATCAAGTCGTTAAGACCTGATCTGTGAGGATCACCTTTTCCCAAGTATACAGCTTTCTTGTCGAAATAACCTAATCCTGGAGCCACTTTTCTTGTGGCAGCAACACGTGTGTCATAGCCATGGTCTTTGATCTTGTCCACCATATGTTTAGTTGCAGTTGCTATGCCGCTCATCCTAGATAGAAGATTGAGCAGGGTACGCTCCGCAGAAAGTATTGCTCTAGCATCACCCATAATGTGTAGTACTATGTCATTAGGTTTAACTCGATGACCATCGAGTATAGAAGCTTTACATTGAAGCCCAAGGCTCTCACACAAAATCATAGTTTCTTCAATCCCCGCCATCAGACCATCTTCTTTAGCAACAATTTTGGCTTCGGCTATGGTATTCGAGGGAATTGTGGCAAAAGTTGTTATGTCCCCTTGTCCAATGTCTTCTTTCAAGAATCTGCGCAGTTTTTTCTCCAGAATTCTCTTAGGCATAAACATAAGGCTTGTCTCCATTACCAACGTTTAGAATAGTTTGGACTGCAGTTTCCAGACCATCCCATTGTGAAACACTATCCTTGATTTGTTGCACTCTATTAGCATATCTCTCATTCATTGCAATCTCCTTGATCGCAGATAATAGCACTTTCCTACTTATTTTGTCTTGTTTCACAATTAAAGCAACGCCAAGTGCAACACCTTTCATGGTATTGTTCATTTGTTCCGTGTGGCTAGGTGTTGGAATTAGAATACTAGGTTTGCCATAACATATAGTCTGAAGCATTGTTCCATGGCCTGGTCGAGATATTACGATATCGCATGCTTTCATGTATTCAAAACGGTTTGGAATCCACTTGAAGATCCTTAGACGACCATTTTGTTGTGGACTGGCTTTGGATTTAGGGTAGCCAAGTGACATAACAACTTCAAAATTCTCCGGTGTGTTAGCAAGGGCTTTCCGGAGAATATTGGTGAAGTAGGCTCGTTCTTCTATGGGTCCACTGATTGGTGCGAAAATTAAGATTTTCCCTTCTTGTAGACCAAGCTTTTTTCGTAGCTCTTGTTTTGTGGGCAGTGTTTCCGGACGAACTGGCAAGATTGGACCGATAAGTCTTGTCTTTTTTTGATAATTCGATGGAATCCGCAGATTATCTGTGGAAATTGTAAAGGGTGAAGGAAAATCTGGAATCATCACTTCAACTCCAGTTGTCCAGATTTTGCCAATGATTGCGAGCGTAGCGGCATCAGCGAATTTTGCTAGTCGCAATAAGTGTGTTTTCCGTGGAATAATTACTTGAAACTGGTTGAGTATGCAGAGGATTGGTGTAGATAGCATTCTTGCAGCAACTATGGCTGAGGCTCTAGAATCCGAAACGACGACATCTGGTTTCAGAGTCGTCATGATTTTAATTTCCCTTTCCACTTGCTTTAGAAAACTATAAGGGGCTCGAAAAGGTCCAGGGTTCAAAACTGTTCTCCTGAAATCCACAGTTCCATCAGTCTTCACCCTGAAACCCATGGCTTTTACCTCAAAAGTAGGATAACCTTCTTCTCGGACATAGTTCACAGCATCTCGATAGGTTGAGAAAAAAATTTGCATGTTATCATATCGACTCTGCAATTCTTTGGCTATTGGAATGCATCGACCTGCATGTCCAAGACCTACACCGCATACAGCAAATTGAATCCGCATGAACACATTCCTTGCAGAGTATTCTCCTAATCCAGTTTATTCGTTCACATCATGAACGTTTAACATATAGAGTTTTTACAACTCGTTTATTAACTATGTGTGTTCAGGTGATAATGTAATTGCTACCGTGTTGCGCGCGCGCATACTTAAAAAGTATGCCACATTCCAACACAGTTTCGGGATATGCAGGTATATGTTTAAGTTCTATGTTATGTTCAACGAAGATTCCCGGGTGAGTATATCTCGATAGTTCCTTTAGGAGTGACTTCTCTGACCAAGACACATTGAAATGTCATGATCTTCGTTCCTTTCATAAGCCAGCAGTCAGGTGTCAACCCAGCTTTCATACAGGTTTTGCTCAGAAACTCTTTGGAATTCCAGAAGTATTCAACGGGAACTTGCGGTAGAAGTAAGCCTTTATGAATACCTCTCTCTATTATAAGCCCATCTTTTCCTACTTCGATTTTTAATGGAAGGTGTTTTGGACTACTTGTCTTAATTAGTTCCGGAATTGTTAATATGCTCAGTTCAAAGATTAGTTCACCTAGTTCCAAGAGAGTAACTGGGGAAAACCTTGGATCTTGAGTCGCAGAGCTAATCGCACACTCTATAACAGCTTTGGTCAGCACAGTTGTCTGATAAGGATAACCTATACAACCCCTCAACACCCTTGTACCATTTTTCAGATTATTGATTGTTACAAAAACACCGCAGCGTTTCCTAAGTTTGACAGGTGTGTTCGGAGGTAGCCTGAGTATGCTACCAGTCTTCAAATAATTTTCCACAGCTTTCCGGGCGAGTCCCACTAAGAACTCCCCGTCTTGATGTGTTATTTCAACCGTCACCATTGATACTCCCAATACACTTTTTCGCGGATCTATTAAACAAGATCAATCACCATCAGATCCCAGCGCAGGATTATTTTCTTCTGCAACTTTGTTCCTCAAGGTGCCTATTCCCTCGATCTCAATTTCTATCATGTCACCTTCTTTGAGGAATTTTGGCACAGGTTTTATGGCAAACCCTACACCTGCTGGTGTTCCTGTACCTATTATGTCACAAGGTTCAAGAGTCATGAAGCGACTCAGGTGGTGTATAATTTCAGAAACGTTAAAAACCATATTTCGCGTGATTGAGCTTTGTCTTAGCTCCTTGTTTACCCATGTCTGAATCCGAAGGTTGCCTACTTTTCCGATCTGGCGCGCAGTTGTTATACATGGACCAGTTGGGGCAAAGGTGTCCAGACTTTTTCCTTTTGTCCACTGTATATCTTTAAACTGAATGTCACGTGCAGAAACGTCGTTTAATATTGTATATCCAAAAATGGATGATTCAGCATCGCATATTGAGGCCTGTTTGGTCTTTTTCCCAATTACGATTGCTAGTTCTGCTTCGTAGTCCAATTGCTTCACAAAGCTTGGTTTCACGATATTCTCTTCCGGACCTATTATTGCGGTCCGCGGTTTCATAAAAATCACTGGCTCATTTGGAGGGTCTATTCCCTGTTCCGCTGCATGATCTCTATAATTTAAGCCTAGGCATATGATTTTTGGTGGCCGCACTAACGGAGCTAAAAGATTTAATCCTGCTTTTGTAAAGGTCGCCTTCTCTAAATCCGCTTGTGAAGCTCTTTGTATCAAGGATTCAATATTGGTTTCATTCAAGCCTTTGGTAATAAGCAATTCTATCGTAGAAGGAAATGACTGGTTGAGTCTCTCCGCTAGAGCAGGGAGACAAATTACCTTGTTTTTTTCCAATACTCCATAGGAGACTGTATTTGAGATGGCGAACCGCACTAGTTTCATTTGACTTCTCCTGGATGTCTGATTCTTCTTTATGGAGGTATTATTCCAATTCGAGAAACGGAAATATCATTATTTTCGAGTTCGGATATAAATGGGTTTATTCCTACAGAGTCACTTGCGATGTGTCCTGTAATTAGTAGGTTACCAACACCATCAGACTTCAGCTTTTCTAAGTCGCCTGGGCTGATGTGGATGTAAACGAGAGTTTCTACACCATGTTCAAAATAGGTCTTTGCGATTCTATAACCGCCGTTAGTCCCAGCAGCGTGAGATACTATGATGTTTCCAGCTTTATTTGTTGAATCTCCTAGACGTGTCTCGATTTTTGTGTCAGACTTGTCGAATTCCGGCAGTTTTGAAAGTACTGAAACAACATCTCCTACCGTCGAATCTTCTGTAGTCTCTGCGATTTTCTTAGACATAATTCTTCTGCCCAACTCGTCTAAAGGAGTGTGTATGTTTAGATAGGGCATCTTCAGAATTTTAGCAACATCCACAGCATGACTGAAGTTTCGAGAATGCATCTCCACCTGCAAATCTGTCATCTTTTTCTGAACCGCTGTTTCCGCATCATGTTTTGGTACACCAGCATCAATCATCTGTTGGATATGTCTTTTGAAAACATGGTGGAAATTAATTACAGCAGTTCCCCCTTTAGGATGGTGCGAGATCACAGCATCAAAACCCAATTGCTTCGCAAGCAAAAGCTCCGGAACATCTGCGTCTATTCCGAAAAGTACGCTTTTAATGTTTTTTCCAGGAACATATATGGCGCTGTCTGCAGGCATATGTTCAAAGCCTGAAAGTTTCAGCGCTATTCCCATAATCTCTTTCGTGCTAATTATATTAGTTCACCGTCCTTTCCATATTTTGTCCCCCAAACTTTACCAATCCAGTTTGTCAATCTAGACGTTTTGATGTCATGTTTATATGTTTTTTTGGCTTGCGTAAAGATTCTCTTTCGAGCGCGCTGATTTCAGTTGTGCAAGAGTCAAGTTTAGGTCAATAAGCCCCAGGCGATACTTCTGACGGAATGTTTAATTATGTTATGGGAACGCATATAGGCTGAAAGATTGTTTAGTAAGAGGACTGAAAATGTCTCGCAAAGCTAGGAAAAGTGTTTCATCTCTATCTTACTATATCCAGAAAGTTTATTGGAAAACAGTGACAGCTAAACCATCAACACTGCTTCTAGCTGCTATAGCTGTATCAGTATCGATTTTTCTACTGGGAGGAGGGATCTTTGACATTCTGGAAAAACCCCCCATAGCATATACCAATAGTGAAGGGAAAATCATAATCTCCGATGATCGTGGGTTAAACATGCAGCTCTTAGGTGAAAGTGCAGCATCCATGGTTTTCTTTTCACTGGGCATTGTGGGTCTGATACTAACGTATCAGAGCACAAAATATGTCGCGCGCGCTCGCGAAGCTCTTACGACGCTTCTAATTGGTCTTGCTCTTTTCATAATAGCTTGGATGTTAGTGGAGTATTTTCTCTTCCCCAGTACATTTTAATCCTCTTTAGTGGAATCTTTAACTGCGTGATAAGATTTCTATAGATTACCAAGGTCTCTCTTTTGCATGTATCAGGTAAGCTAGAAAGTTTGTGAACATGTGGATCGGTATTGTTAGAATCGTAATCACGAAGGCCATAGCAGGAGAGGGTGGGTTGAGAAAAAGGGAGAAAAATAAAGCACCGAGAACAAAATCAATTTGGTCAATCACTGGCATTGGTGAGCCTGGCGTAAATCCTAATCTCCGCTTAATAAAGGCTCCAGCCAAGTCTCCAACTAGGGCACCCAAGGATAACATAAACCCTGAAAGTGGACTGTAGCCATTGAAAAGATAACTTTCTCCGATGCCAACCAATGTACCAATAATTAAACCACCAAAAAACCCTTTGAAAGTTTTGTGTGAGCCAAAAATCGGCTTCCCGTCCTTGAAAACCTTACCGAAATCCAAGGCTGATCCTCCGCCAAAGATTACAGGAACAGCATTGGCGATATAAGCTGGAAAAATGTAAACGAGGGACTTTATCACTAACTCGAGTAGAGCGTTCGTCTACAATTCCCTCCGTCAGAAATTACATCTTATAATTATGTAAGCCTTTTTCCCCAACCTTCAGGAGTATTAGTTTGGATAATTTCTTGCCTTTGTGTGCTTTTATTTCAGCGCGGATTATACCATTATTTCGTGTCGGCTTGAGAGCTATTTCAATATCCGCCCAAAATCCTAAAACCCTTGAAGCCACAGGCTGCACTGAGTCATAATTCTTGGAAATTACGCTTCTAACTTGACTGATAATCAAAGTGGCAACTTTCCGCGTTCTAGCAATTTGAGCCAGATGAGCCATTTGACGATTCAGTTCACGATTCAAAGTAACAGCTTTCTTGAGACTACCGACCAATTCTCCTCGATATAAACCTGTTATGGTGTCAACTACAATTAGACCAACCTTTTGGCTTATAAATTCGTCCAATCTATCAATTATGTAAGATTGCAGCTCAAAATCTTCCGGTTTCATTAAAATGATTTGAGGTGCTAAAATATCAAAGTCCCTGCCGGAAATCTGTGCCATTCGACGAGGGAAAAACGTGTTATCAGAGTCTATGAAAACTGTCTTGTACCCCATCCTTGCGCAGTTGACAGCACATTGAATTGCCAATGTCGTCTTTCCAGTTTCCGCTTCACCATAAACAAGAATAATATTTCCCTCCGACAACCCTCCTCCCAATTGCTCATCTAGATAGCTGCAGCTCGTAGGAACAAGTTTTTGCAAGGAAATTCACGTGTCAAAACGAATTAATAAATGCAAAATTAATAACTTTATCTTACCATGGGGATAAACTAATTTTTCGATGCGCGCGCATTTCTTGGATTTGTAGGTTTTAATTTGTGCATGGACGAGTGGCAATGAGCGCACTAGCACAAATCGAAATTTACATTAATTGTCTTGAAGATTTCATCTCGCAGTTTCTTGGCT
>JAUWDF010000118.1 GCA_030608925.1 Candidatus Bathyarchaeota archaeon
TTGCAATTGCTACCTTCATGGCTGTTTCACCCTTCCACTAAGATGTTTGACACAAAAATAATAGATTATCTTTAAATTTGATGGACTCAAAAATGTGTGTGCGCGCGCGCATATTTTATAGGTGAATATAAATGTGAAGAAAGAATCCCATATCATTGAACCTACATGATTACTGTGGTCACAATAAGTCAGAGACTGTTCAAGTCTATCCTTGAGGGTGCTAGAGAAGCATACCCTAATGAGATTATACTACTATTACGTGGGAAACAGAAAAAGGGGAGAATCGAGATAACAGATCTAATTATTCCCCCATTAGCCACCAAGGGCATGAGATTCGCTAGTTTTCCTGCTCATATGTTGCCAATGGATTTCTCGCTCATAGGTAGTGTTCATTCCCACCCTTCAGGAGCCTTGAGACCTTCTACACAAGACCTGAACCACGCCTTCGGAAAGGTGATCATGATCGTTGGATACCCATTCTTAAACATTGAAAATGTAGTTGTCTACAATCATGCAGGTGGCAAAATACCTATACTAGTGAAATAAATTGTAAAACCCTAGACTTGATGCGCGCGCGTGAACATGCTTGCATAAGTCATAAAAGCTGAGCCTAGATACCTTGTGGGTGATGTAACATGAGTAGAAAGCTTCTATTGCATGCAGGTTTAGTGACTGTTCTAATATGTATGTTAGGTTTTCTGACTGTAATCCACCAAGCAAAGGCTCAGATAATATTTTACATTAAAGCTGACGGAAGTATTGACCCTCCATCAGCACCAATCTCTACCCCCGACAATGTAACTTACTCTCTAATTGGCAACATCTTTAATCCAATCATCGTCGAGAGAGATAACATTACGATTGACGGAACAGGATACGCCCTTCAGGGAGCTGGAATCGACCGTGGAATGAACTTAACTGGGAGAAATAATGTGACCATCCGAAACATGCGAATAGAGAATTTCGACATGGGAATCTATGTTCGGAATTCCTCAGACATCGTAATCTCTCAGAATATAATTAAGAATAGCGCCCAGACAGGCATCTTTCTTTACCAATCTGACAACAACACTGTGTTGAATAATGAACTAATCAACGATTGGCGGGGTCTCGGAGTTTACCTAGGCTCTGAGGGCAACATTATAAGCGGGAATCTAATCAAGGACAACTCCCAGCGTGGCATGTATCTCACCGCTAAAAAGAATCTGTACTATGGCAACAATTTCAAGAACAACACTGTACATGTGTATTATACAACGATTTACTCCCCCGACTTCTGGGACAACGGTGTTGAAGGGAACTATTGGGACAACTACACTGGAGTAGACCTAGACAAAAACGGAATTGGCGACTCCAACCACAAAATTGACGGAAACCACCGAGACTATTATCCGTTGATGGGCATGTTTTCCAGCTTCCCAGCGACTTCAGAACATCACGTTTATGGTGTCAGCAATTCCACACTGACAGATTTTCAGTTCAACAGCACTGCACTGAGTTTTTACGCTGCCGGCGCAGATGGCACTACAGGATTCGCCAGAGTTCGCATCCCGACCGCTCTGATAAGCGACCCTTACACGGTTTTCGTCAACGGAACAGAGATTTTACACACCACGTTACCAATCTCTAATGCAACCTACAGCTACCTGTATTTCACCTACAGCCATTCTTCACAGGAAGTCATAATTATTCCTGAGCTTCCTTCCTTCCTCATTCTGCCATTGCTAATGACCGCCACTTTACTGGTCGCATTGACCTGTAGAAGAAAGTACACCACCTAGTACATTCATATACACGCAGACACCCCCCCTTTTTTGGGCTCATTTCCAATAGTTGCGAGCGCAAAGAAAAGAGTAAAAAACAAAGACTAAAAGGAGTCTTTAAGGAGTTGGAGAGGCAAGATATGGTGAAAATCACATATGAACCTTGGAGTGAAATTATAATCAAGGAATATGCATATTTTGATAACACCAACGACCTTGCGGAAATCATAGCTGGATTGCGAGTCCAAGGCGTGCCTATGTCTTTGAATTGGGCGAATGGCATCGTATTCTTCTATACCGAAGTGTTTCCAGAAACAAATTCAATAGCCAACGATATGAAAGATGGAAAATCTTATTGGTTAAACGTAAGCTTCGCCATAATGAATCCATATAAACCTTCAATCAATACAAGAGGAAACATTTCCGTTCCTGTGATTAATCAGAGTTCCAATAACACAATGAAAGAAGTCACAGAATGGCTCAAGAAACAGTCCCCGATTTCCAAACGCAATATTTAGGGTAATGTATACATACCTCATTATGGTTTCCTTCAGCAATTTAGTGTTTGAGGTTTAATTGAATTGGTGAAATTTGAGTACAAAGTGTTACCAATGAAGACAAAGGTTCGCGCAGATCGTCACGTAAGAGATGGAAGACCAGTAATAGAAGGCATAGAAAGCGAGTTAAACACTTTAGGGAAAAACGGATGGGAACTGGTGGGTGTTCAAAGTATTCGCTTAGAAGATGGTAGGCTATTTACGGTAGCTTATCTTAAGCGCCAAAGATGAAACCTTCTCCCTCACATGGTGACTTTGAAACAACTAAAATTTATGCGCGCGCGCAAGATTGAAAACAATGTGTGGGGTGGAACTCGAACCCACACACACATATTTGAAGAGTAGATGCTCTGAAAACTGTTTATCAGCTGTTTCAAGTGGTTTTCACACGTCTTAGAAAGGTTAAACCCTAATTCTCTCGATTTCCTCACTACTCTTCTGTCGAGATACAACACGACGTTCTGTTTTTGTCTCATTTTGCCCTTACATCCATTTGCGTGGGGATGTACTGTTGACTGTTATAACTTTGATGCATGATTACTGATTGTATGTTGATTTAGTTGACTTGCTAAGAGGTGGTGGAGGGGGAGGGCGGGGTGGGATTTGAACCCAACCAACCAACGAAAAGCAGAACAGAACATGCTTTCAGAAGCCATTTTGTCAGTATTTGATAGGATAGCAAAGAACTATAAGGCAATACGGCAGAATAGCCAATTATGAAAACCGATAATCTCGTTGCAGGGTTAATAATTATAGCTTTTGCTGCAATTCTGTTTGGTGATGCTATCCTGACTACCGTGGACCCCGCCAGTCAGTTGTTTTCGCCCAATGACGTTAAAGGTATAGTAGGCTTCGCCTTGATATGGATCGCTGTATTCTATTTCAGAAAAGCAAAAGAGTAGAACCAGAAATTTCCTTTCTTTTTTCCTCACTTCTCTTAACCAAATGAAGGTTGGATATCCATCTATTTCTACTTAGACCCTGAGGTGTTGCTTCATCAAATGTTAGGGTGGAATTCTGACCCAACCAACAACATAGATAGGAAGTTGAACCACACTTTAACTGCATGCATGCAAAGTTTAATCCACGTACAATCGATGTTGATAGTTCGCAATCGTTGGTTATGGAACTCACTTTTCTTGTGGGATCATTGAGATCGGATTGCTTTTTTGCCCGTTGTCTTGACGAGTATCTCCATTCTTGATCGGTTGGAACAATTTGGACATTTCAAGTATTTCCAACCACCCTTCCTGTTTACTCCGTGGGGGCTAAAGAAATCTGTTAATATAGATATTTCGAATTCGTAGCCGCATCTTGGGCAATGGTAAGCAGTAGCTTTGGCGTGCCAGGAGATAAGGATCAGCAAACCACCCGCTACCAAAGCAATCCAGACATACCAGTATGAGAGAAACAGGTAGATACCTGTAAACCCGAGAACCGTCAAATATATTGCAATGTAAATGAGTGTTTTCAACCAGTCTTTTTTTCTCGATTTACGATAACTGGACAACCTATATCTCCCTGCAATTAAATATCGTCGAACATCATGGATTTATTTTTTTTATCTCTTTGTCTTCGTGTGCGTGGGGTTCAAATCCCACCCCCCACACACACATTTTGCGGACTGAGGGCTGACTTGCTCGAATGACAGTGCTGTGTCAAGACGCGCGCAGTTTATAAGCAACTCTAAGGTAAGCATTCCAGAATTAGTGTTCTGACGAAACTAGTT
>JAUWDF010000054.1 GCA_030608925.1 Candidatus Bathyarchaeota archaeon
GATACATAGATGTCTACGGGTAGCACTCTGTCCACTCCTCCTAGAACATTATATGATCCATTAAATGGAGCACCACTGATTGCGCAGGAACCGACGGCTATTACTCCTTTTGGTTTTGGCATTTGATGGTATATTCTCAGAAGCCTATTTTTAGCCTGTCTCGTCACTGGACCAGTAACCACAAGGAAATCTGCATGTCTTGGACTACCTTTCACTAGAATCCCAAACCTCTCAGGGTCAAAGTTGGGAGCTCTCAAAGCAGTAAACTCGATATCACATCCATTACATGATCCTGAGTTAAAATGTAGAATCCATGGAGATCTGGATCTTGCCCAATTGATTATTCCGAATTTTCCCTCCCCCTGATCACATGCAAAGTAAAGATCGATAAAACAAGCATCGCACAGAAAATCAAAGGATTTAGTGCACCAACTGTTGATGAAAAAGCTAAGAAAAAAGCTGACACATCAAATATCATGAAGAAGATGACGTAGATAAAGAACCTCTCATTCTTGACTTGAAATTTTCTTGAAAGTAAATGTTCTCCACAAGAATAGGACTCTCTCTGCAATCGTCTTGCCTTCTTCCTTTTAGGAGCAATAAGATATCCAATGCCATATAGAAGACTCCCTAGCAACATTGAAAGGAGAAAGACGAAGGGTAACGAGAAGACGAGTTCGGTAAGTATCAAATGTTATCTAACCTATAAGTGCTATATTGAGTATAATCATCTTATCAATGTTAAGGAAAAAAATACGCGCACTATCATTTGGTAGCTTATCATCATTCTTTATTCATGCATATAAGTTACCAAAAAAAGGGTGCTTGCATCGTCGTCGCGCGCGCATACTAGTGTTTTACAATCACGTGGAATCTTAACATTGCCTTTTCATCTACACTTTAAAAAAATTTGTGGTTAGAAAGTTACTCTTTTGTCTATTTTGCGATGCGTACATGGAGCTGAGAAACTCAACGATCCGACATTTTAACGAAGTCATCGAGTATTCTTCGGATTCTATCCTGTTCAGATATTGGCTTTTTCGTGTGTGGATCAACAGTATAGCAAGCCCCGTTGATAACTTTTGTAACCATCGCACCCCTTGCAATTTCACTTCCTTTGAGGTGAGGTGCATCAAGTAAACCTATCCTTACGGCTCTTCCAAGAGTTTCTGGATCCGATAGTGGGTCTTCAGTTCCGTCCGGAGCAATCTGTTTAATTGCATCAAGAAGCACTTTCACCTCGCTCACTAGCTCGGACTTTCTCTGCTGAACTCTTGGATCAGTTGACATATCTGGTATTCCTTCAATGCAGTTCTGGATGACGTACCTTGCTATCTTGCAGCTTTCGATCACATCCTCTGCTGAAGCTGCGTGATGAGCCTCGACGAAACTTACTACGTGTATAATGTCGGGTTTGAGAGCCATCTGGAGCATCACGGATGTTGCTAATCGTCCTTTTGCAGCATTAAGATCTGCTGGATATCTTAAAAGACCAGTCCTTGTTTGCGGGTGGATAATAAACTTGTCATCTGCAAACCCTGCAATAATCTCTTTCTTCGCAAGTTGCTTGGCAAGGTCCATGTCAAAGCTTTCACCCATTGGAAGATCGAACATATATGTGGAGATGAAATGCCTAATGCCCATCTTCTTTGCGTTGTATGCAGCTAGAAAAGTGTCGGTCACTGCAACCACATCCGAAGATTCCCTCAGCTCGAAGTGATGGGGCTCATTTAACTCTACAGGAACCCCTCTTTCAGCGTGCCACTTCATAAGCGCTTGGTGTTCTCTAATTGCCTCTTCCAATCCCAATGGACCACGCTTGTCAAGCCTACTGAACCAAAAGATGGGGATTGCCGCAAAGCAGTTCTTGATGGTCTTTAAAAGCATCTCAGCCATCTTGAAGAGATCGCTTGTCCCTTGATAACATCTCATTAAGGGAAAGTTGCCACATCTAGTTGCGGCATATATTCTTTCAAAGTCTTCTGGTGTACGAACAGGTACACCTCCAGCTCCTTTACGTCTTGGGTCTTGTTTTTCTGGGTGAAAAAAGTACTCTTGGGCGTCTTGGTCTGGGGCTAGCGATACTATGTCCACCACTTTGGCTTTGGCAACTTTTTCAACTGCGACTATCGTTTCTTCTAAAGATGGTAGTCCTATGTGGTGTCTTATAAGTGGAAAAGGTTTCTTCCATCGAATGCGATAGACGACGTTATCTGGGTATGTTTCAGCCTTTGTCGTGACTACCCCACCACGCAGATAAGCTATAATGTCCTCAATGGGGTCAGTGCCGTCGAAGACCCTCTCAAAGATACCTATTTCCCTTGCGATCTTGGCTACTGGTGGCGTTCCACCAAAGATGTACTTTTTGCCTGTGGCAAGAAGCCCGGCTTCCTCCAGCCCCATCTTCAATTGCTCGAGGTGAAACTCTCCTGACTCCGGCATGAGACGGTAACTCACTCCGATAAAGTCTGCACCAGTCTCTTTTACCGCGTCAACGAAGGTCTTAATAGAGATAGCTGGTCCTAGGAAAATCGTTTTATAATCTTCTTTATCAGCCAACTTGAGAAAACTGAGAACTCCCGCAACATGAACGTCTTCACCAAGAGCGCCAGCGATTATGGTTTTCTTTTTTTTAGTTTTTTTCACTACGTTATTTCCCTCATACTCCGTAATCAAACAACAGTCAACGATCGTTTCATAATAGAGACAGCGGTATCAGGAACAATATCAGCGAGTAGCCCCATCGCCCAGAATACGTAGTTTTTGTCGATCCAGAGCTTAGGATTCTTTGGCCTTAAGACGAAGGGATTGTTTGGATCGAAAAGTGCCTCAGACAAAATTTCATTGGGATGTTTTTCATACACAATCCCACCCCCAGTTCCGATAACATTTTCGACATTTGTAAGGTCTTTTCCCCTCTGGATGAAGGAGATACCAGTTGGAAACTTTAGCTCTGTTAGGTGTCCGGAATGCCTTTCGACCGCGATCTCGACTGCCATCCGAGCCAGCGCAGCGTCAACTGCGAACTCATCATCATTTTTTGGTATGAAGCTTGCGTGTTTGCACAAGTAATGCACCCTCTCGCAGATGTCTAGGTCTCTGTTAAGTCCTTCTTCGCAGAGTTTTTGCATGAACTTTCTTTCACCAGCCTTGTCAAGGATACTATTCGCGTTGTATCGCAGTCCGAGATCTCCTTCAACGGTTCTCTTCACATGCGGCTCCTTGAATCCTCGAAGTATTGTATTGGATCGAGTTGGCATTCCTTCAGAAACAGAATACACGTTCGTCGTGGCGCCACCAACTTCTATAGTAAGCAAATGACCAAAACCCACCTGGTTTTCTGTACCTTTCGCAAGCAATTCAACAGCCTTCAAGGTCGCCGACGGCGTGGGCATCAAGATATCAACTACGTTTTCAACTTTGTCAAGACCCTTAGCGTCAACGATCTTCTCCAGAAAAACTTTACGAATCTCCTCTTTCGCTGGTTCAATGTTAAGCTCCCACAGTTCAGGCATAACATTCTCCGTTGCCCTGACATCTTTTCCACCATCATTCAAAATCATCGCAGCCTCTTCCGAAGCGTCTTTGTTACAGCCGACAACGATAGGTGCTGTCAAACAAGAATTGGCGAGTGCATATGCATTGTGCAACACGGTTTCTCTGTCACCGCCATCACAGCCGCCGACCAACAGGATAATGTCAGGGTTCTGGGCCTCAATTCGCTTCAACTCATCCGAAGTTAAGTCATAGGCATAGACTTCCAAAACGTTCGCTCCTGCACCTAAGGCGGCTTTTTTCGCCGCTTCAACAGTGAACTGTGGAACTAAGCCTATGGACACCATTCTTAACCCTCCAGCAGCACTACTACACGAAAGCTTGTAGTCAAATTTTCGCCGTTTTAAGTCAGAGAGCTTTAACCCAATATTGCCAAGTGTCCTCCTAATACCGATGGTAACATCTGTCCGAATGGTTGAGGCGGACTTTGACCTTGCCAGAAGTTTGCCCCTCTCAACGTCGACAACAATTACCTTTGTGAAGGTGCTCCCAAAATCTATCAAGATCGCCTTCATTACGTTGCCTCTTATGAAACGGATTCTACTATCTCTTCAACGGTCATTCCCCTCAAACCAAGGCGTTCGACAGTTCTCCCCTGAGACCAAAAGTCAATTCCGAGCATCGTCGACGCAAGCGAGACAAGCATCTTCAAAGAGGGACACATAACATTCAGCATTTCACCAATGGACGCGATGGGTACGAGGCCCGTGGGCACATCCTCAAATATGTATCGGTGCTCGAGTGTGGGCGTGGACTTGATGCCTCTATACACCTCATTTTTGTGAATTGCCTCATATATTGTGCGTCCTTGCACGTCGTAAGCGAAGTTCAACCAGTCCTTAATTGACATCGCTTCTACTCCGAAGGCATGGGCCACCCTCAAACGCTCTGCATCTATGGCCTCCATTATCTTGCAGACAGAGGGTGTTGCTCCCTCGAAATAGAACTCGAAGTCACCCTTTGTCGACTCGATACGTCCACTGTTAAGTAGCGTTATTGATGGGTGAATAATAGCGCCCACATTGTTGAGACCTGTCTCTAAAACATTTCGAGCTGGAACGAACTGGTCATAAGCCTGTTTAACGCGTTCTAGGACGTAATCTGTGTCAGATGAAGGTAGGGCTGCGATTGGTACTTGTTTCTTGACACCCAGTATTCTGGAACGTGTCAAACCCGTAGATCTAGCTGCAAAGATGAGCGTCTGAGCCTCAGCGAGCTTTATCTTGGCTTTGCAACCTTTTTCATTCAACGCCCGTTTGAAATCCAATGCACCACCAGTGCGACCTGGATTAAGGAGGACAACTTGTCCATCTTGGAGATATGGAGCGCATGTCCGCGCAACATCCGGATGATTTTGCGCCCAAACCACTACCATGATCACGTCTACGTCTTTGATTACTTTCCTTAGATTAGGCGAAACAACATTAAGCATTCCAAGGCCCTCAACGGCTCCTTCAAGTTTAATGCCGCCTTGAGCTTTAATTTTCGTCAAATCGACGTAGTGCCTTCCATATCTGCGGTTGTACAAATTGACGGTGAACTGCTTCAATGCGAGATGTGCTGCCATTGCCTTACCTCCGGCACCAGCGCCTAGAACAGCGAACGTCAGACCGCTTGACAGTGTATTCACCCAAAAGAAGATGGGGGTATCAATATAAGAACCTTTTAAAACTGCCATGCGCACACAGGGATTGGCTTAATCTTCAGATCCCATCGTTGCGCGCGCGCATATACCAAAATAACCTCCAATGATCCATCCAAAACGCTCAGAAACACCTACACATTTTGACGGTTTAATTTCCTTTTCGGGAATTATCATATGAATTGGATTCATCACGTTTTTAATTTACTCTCCCAATCCAATTTCATTTCAGAATTTCTTTTGATAATGAGAACATTTATATCACGAGAATCAAAGCTGTTTCAATGGTGATGTTATATGTCTAGTGCTACAGTAGATTTGGGTGAAACAATCATAAAACTGATCGATAAGCTTGCAGGAAAAGGATCCGATATCAAGCTCAGCTTTCAAGACCTAACATTAGAGGCGGGTCCACTGAAAGTGAAACTAAATGGTTCCATCGTTTTGGATGTTCTATTCGTTTCGGAAAAGAAGTGATTTTTTCTCTCAAATGGTGGAACATGCAAACATTTACGTTGTTGAGCCATGCTCTTAAATCGGGAGAACTTCAACTATTCACTGAC
>JAUWDF010000234.1 GCA_030608925.1 Candidatus Bathyarchaeota archaeon
ATAGCTGACTATTTTCCTCACAAAGTAAAGTTCTAGTTTTTAAGGCGCCCTAGACAATTCTAGGAATTGTGCTGAGCATCAAAGCAAACACTTGCACAAGAAGTTAGGACGAGGTCTATGTATGAAGCTTCCAGCTGGAAAAGTTCCACCCAAAGCTCTCCGACAGATTGTACTAGAACATCTAGGAGCTAAACATGAAAAAGTGATTGTTGGTCCAGCTCCTGGTTTGGATGGCGCTGTGATTGAAATCGGCAACAAGTTACTTGTTACTTCGATGGATCCAATCACGGGAGCCTTGGAAAGAATAGGATGGTTAGCGGTTAATATAAACGCTAATGATGTAGCTACTTTTGGCGTGCAACCAGCCTTTTTTTCTTCCTGCATTCTCCTGCCTGAAAACTCAACTGAGAACACTCTAAAAAATATCTGCACGCAAATAGACTCGGCAGCAAAAAAACTTGGTATAGCTGTAACCGGCGGTCACTCGGAAACAACACCAAACTTACCTATGCCCATAATTGTCGGATCTTGCATGGGGGTGACTAACAAAGGACACTATGTGACAGCGCAAGGAGGCAAAGCGGGTAACATTTTGATCCTCACAAAATCCTTGGGGATAGAAGGCACTGCAATTCTTGCTGCCGATAAATATGACACGCTTGTGAAGAAAATAGACAAGTCTGTTTTAGAAAAGGCTGTCGACTTCTTCGGCTCCATAAGTGTGGTAAGGGAGGCAGTCTTAGCTTTCAAGACAGGCTCGGTCTCAGCAATGCATGACCCAACTGAAGGCGGAGTAGCTGGTGGAATACATGAAATGGCTGACGTTTCAAATGTAGGCTTTAAAGTCTATGAAGAAAGAATGCCAATAGCCATGGAGACCCAGAAGATATGCGAGTTCTTCCAAATTGACCCACTGCAATTAATTGCATCAGGAAGTTTACTAATCGCTGTAGAAAAAAACCACGCATCGACATTAGTAGACCTTCTACAGAAAAGCCAGATTATGACCACGATCATAGGAAAGCTTCAGCAACCCCAAGAGAAACGGCAAATAGTCAGAAGAAATGGAAGGATCGAAGAACTTCTGAGACCTCATTCAGACCATCTCTGGCAAGCCTTAGAGAAATAGCTGACTTTCCTCCGATCTACTCAACTCTCTTACTAGTAAATTTCGAGGCTTTGCTTGGCCTCTTTAACCTCTTAATCTTTTCTTGCAGTCTTTTATAAGTGAAATAGCTTCTAGTATTCCTGAATATTTCGTTTATGATATCTTTCTTGTGGACGTGGACAACGCTGAAATCAGGATCTAAAACAATCTTATATCCTCTTGAAACCATTTCTAGAGTCCAGTCGTAATCCTCTCCACCGTACTTCTTTGTTTCCGGTATAGTTCTCAAGAGATCTTCATTAAAAGGGTATTCTTCCCATCTAGACCTACGAATAATGCAATTCATCGTTGATATCCAACTTATTCGATGCATCCGCACTTCAGCCAAATGGAAGAGTGCGTGTCCAAACCCTCTATCCGATGGGAAAAAGAAGCCACTCACAGCTGCGACTCCTTCGTCTGTAAAATGCATCAATCCTCTTTCCAACCACTTCAGAGATGTTGGAAGGGAGTGCCCATTAGTGATACAGACAAGCTCTTCCTCAGAAAAGTGCATCCCCAGATTCACTGAAAATGGATGAGAGAAATTCTCATGTTCAAAAGTTATGAGCTTTGTGTTTGAATACTCTTCTAAGCATCTAGACACATATTCTACCTCTGCGCCACTGTAAGAATCCATAACAATCAAAATCTCCGAAGGTGCAACTGTTTGGTGAATCAAACGGTCTAAGACGCCGCAGAACAGCTTTACCCGACTAATGCATCTAACCACAACTGAGACAGGCATTTTTCTTCTTCTGCCAAAATATTGGTTTTTTCTTAATCAATAATTTCTCTCGTAATGAGAGAACAGTAATTTTTCTTTGAAGATTCGCATTTGGATTTATCTATTGAGCTTAAAGCTACGCAGTATATTTTGATATAATACTATCGCAGCATAGAAGGAATAGGCTAGAAATAATTGAGGGTAGCGAATAGCGAATTTCAGTTCACTTGCTATTAGAGTGATGCTCTTTTTTATTGACCATACAAATGCTGGTCGATAATGAATACAATATGGTTCGTATGTTGAGATAACCTTGTAACCATTGTTACAAATCCAAGATTTGATATACGCGTCCTCATAGACGTGAAGACTTGGGGGAATATGAATCCCTTTAACAGCCTCTTTGCGGACAAGTAGGTCGTGAGTTCCTCCTCTTTTTCTGAAGATTTTCATTGTGATCCGCTCAAACATTTTCAAGAGGTTCACATTTCTTAGAACTGACCATATCTCCACCCCCCATATTGCACCCACGTCAGGTTTCATTAGTCTCTTTGCTTTCTCAAGCCATTTATTGCATAAGATCACATCACTGTCGACGAACATGAACCATTCTGAGGTAACGACATCTATTGCTTTCTGCCTGGCCTTTCCTCTTGTGCCTTTATCCATTAATAGAACTATGTTTCGATGTTTTTTGCCAAATCTCTCAACCACCTTCAAAGTGTTATCTGTTGAGTAGCCATCAACGACGATTAGTCGATTAACCGG
>JAUWDF010000116.1 GCA_030608925.1 Candidatus Bathyarchaeota archaeon
AAATTAAGAATCACGGGATAAAAAGCACAGACCACATACGATGGTCAGCACATGTAATAACTAAGAAAAAATGGGGGTTGTGCGGGAGATATAGCGAGTCGGAATCGCTAATTTGTTATTCTGATATACCAAGATATAATATAGACAAACTCGGATTCAAACGTTTTCAAGGTCTCATTTGTTGGATTCCGTTGAATTTGAGCGTGGCCTTAATGAATGTACAGCTAAGTAATTTCAAATGTTATTACGTATTGAAGGTAAGTGGTAGTGCCTGGGATACGGATTTCAAGATGTACGTAGACATATGATGTTCCGGTGCTGTTTGCTTGTACTGTCATGGCTATGTAAATTGTTTCTGAGTCCCCTAAATCATACCATGGTCCAGTTTCGTTTATGAATGACCCGTTTTCTATGACTAATTGACTTGAAGTCCCATCCGTAGCATTGTGAAAATAGATGGTGCAGTTTTGCAGACGACCTATGCTAGAGTTGGAGTATTTTTTTAGCCTAATTTTCCAAGAATCTGTATCGGTGTTGTTTACTCTGAGGACGTAATCATAGGTGTTGGGTAGATAGATGTCTGTTACTCTTGTTTGGTTTGCTTCAGCTAGCGTGCTATCATCTACTCTGAGATTGACATAATCGTTGTTCTTCTTTGTCGTGACTTCTATGTAAAAGTCGATTTCCAAGTAATCTGTTTCATCTACTACAGTATAATCTACCCAAGAGTAAGTTACAGAGAGTGTTGAGTAAGAAAGCGTGATAGCTCCCGAGTTTGCGACATCTGTAGCTATAGTCTGCCTTACAGTTCCATCTGACATTCTAATCTGGATGTTGACGTCACAATGGGCTTCAATGGCACTGTCTGTCTTGTTAACTCTGTAATAGAATGTCCAAGTGCTTGCAGGTATTGATGAAACGCCTGTCAATTGATAAACCCATTGACCCATTATTTTTCTTCCAGTTGTATCAGCTTCAGTACTACGTGTTTCTCCAGCAGAATCAGCACTATTAAGTTTTAGAAAGCTATAATTGAGTCCGCCAATCACTGTCAGCTCTTGATGGGCATAGAGTGCTTGCAGAGCTGTAGTGTTCACCTTTGTACTTGTGTTGTTAGTGTAGATAATGCTTGTTCCAGCAGTTCCGTTTTGAAGAATGACAGGTGGAGAAGTTATTGTTGTCTGAGACTCCTTACTTAAGGAATAATAGACTGAAGCTTCTGCGTTCCCCAATGAACCAAGCAAAATCAGTATGGTGGCCACTAACAAAATCGAACGAGAAGCAGTCCTAGCAGTTAGTTCATACCCCAACATAGTTCTGGCAAACCATTAGGGATTTTTCTATCAATCGGAGATTCATATGTTCAGTATATTTAACAAATAGGAATTCGGAATCTGAATTGAAAAACCAATGATATACAGAACAAGGGGATGCATAATATGTCAAGATTTAATAAAAGCTCTTCAAGATGAAGCTAAATGCGAATGATACGTATGGCAATATGTGCTCTTCTAGTAGAGTCTACTTGATAAAAACAGGCTGAGTAACCGTAACTGTTCAATATGCGCGCGCACTAGAACTTTCATTCACAATCATTAATTATCTGATGTTTATAATTACTGGACCAGAAAGGAGGTTGATAGAATGATGTTCACTAGAAAACCCACTTTGATAACGCTGATTCTCATCATAATCCTAGCTAGTTCGTTTGGACTGTTGACACCTGTAGAAGCGATAACTTGGGGACAATTAGATGATTCAAATCTATATCCAAACGTAGGCGCTGTAGTGATTGAATTTGATGATGGTTTATTTCTGTCTTGCTCAGGAACATTGATCAATGAAACAGTCTTCTTGACTGCTGCACACTGCACCAGCTGGTTCGAATACCTCATCACCGAAGGAGAAGTAAGCTTATCCGATGTTTATGTTAGCTTTGACCCATTAGACCCATTAAACTCAACAAGTTTACTCGGAGTTTCACAGATCATAACTCATCCGTACTATAGGGATTTTATTCCCACTTCCAATCCTTATGATGTTGGACTTCTAATCTTGGAAGAGCCTGTGGCTGACATTGTGCCTGCTGTTTTGCCCGAAGAAGGATTACTCGACCAACTCCGACAAGAAGGAAAGTTAGGCAGAGGATCGAATGTAGCGAAATTCACAGTTGTTGGTTACGGCGGAACGCTAGACTGGCCGCCGCCAGAGATAACTTACCCTGACACACGCTCTTATTCCATTTCCGGATTCCAATGTCTACTAAAGGCATGGCTTAGATTATCTCAGAACCCTGCAACTGGCAATGGAGGTAGCTGTTATGGCGATTCTGGCGGACCAATATTCTGGGAAACGGATGGTGAGCGAATACTTGTTGCGATCACTTCGTGGGGTGATGTTTCATGTGTATCTGCAAGTTTCAACTATCGAATAGATTTACCTGAAATATTAGATTTCATCAAGGAGAACCTGTAAAAGCTCAGGACACAGCTTTGAAATCTAGATCTCACCACGGTTTTTCACGCGGAGTTATGCGCATACTCCTAGCCTGCGCAAGTCAGCCTAGCGAGATTTGCTCTCAGAGAATCCTTATTATTTCCCCTTCTGAAACTAGCTCTGGATAAAATGTCAGAAGACAAGAATAGAGATCAATTACGAAGATATTTTCTGATGGGTAAAATCCCTTTTGCCCTCGATGAATCGACTTATCATCGTTTTTCTGAGAGAAACACGGTTTTTTCTCGTGTAGGTTGGGACACCTCTTATCGCGCGTTCCGAAGGGGAATTTCAGATCGGGAAGCTGAGCTAGTGGGACGGAAAGGATACAGCCGATTTGGATTTGCAGCTAGCCCAGCATCATGGATGGTGCATGATTACTTTTTGAGAGAGTTTTCGCAAGAAGAGGCTGAAAGTCTACAGTCCACCGGTTTTACTCAGGTTAGCTCAAATCTGCCAAGATACGAGTCAGGTGATCTAAATCTTAATTCAGATCGAGTCAAGCGTTTAGCTCAGATTTTTGGCGCCTGCGATGTAGGTATTGTCAACATTGATCCAAAACAGCATTTTATTTACACACATAACCGAAAAGGGAAGCGCATCAATCTCCCGAATGGGATAAAACATGCGATCGTTTTGTTGATTCAAATGGACTATTCAGCTCTAATGACATCACCGAAGCTACCTGCCAGCATAACTGTAGGTAATGCCTATTCGCGTGCTGCCTTTGCTGTAGGTTGCATGGCGGAAGCTATAAGAAACCTGGGCTATCAAGCTATTCCATCCGTCAACTCTATGGGACCCTCAGTGCCCTTGGCGGTTCTAGCAGGACTGGGTGAGTTCGGAAGAAATGGTCTACTTATACATCCGAAATTTGGTCAAAGTGTTCGAATTGCTAAAGTATTTACTGATCTCCCGTTAAATGCTGATTCACCAATTAATTTTGGCGCTGTCAACTTCTGCAGAGTGTGTAGAAAATGTGCGAAATCTTGCCCATCCCAATCAATATCGGATGGGGAACCAACTTGGGAAAGCCCTTGGAACACTCCCTCAAACAATAATGGAGTCTACAAATGGTATGTCAATGCAGACACTTGCTATGACTTTTGGGTTAGGAATGCCACAGATTGCTCTAATTGTGTTCGAGTATGCCCCTTCACAAAACCACCAGGGGCTGTGCATGATGGTGTTCGATTTTTTATTAGGAACCTGCGATTTCTCAATCGGTTTTGGGTCAAACTTGATGATTTCTTGGGCTATGGGAAAAGCAAAGACCCTGATGATTTTTGGAAATCTGAGATATACTTGAATCAGGAAATGAAGCGCTAGATCCATATTTATCTTAATTATGTGCGGTTAAAGCCGCTACGTTCAGAAAACCCGGCAGATTATGATTTCAGCTTTCTGATCATCTCTCTGATTATTGAAGCTGACTCTTTGAATTCTTCTTTGGCTTTTGGGTTTAATTTGAGCTCAATAATTCTTTCAACACCGTTTTTTCCGAGTATCACAGGTACACCTATGGAAATGTCAGATAATCCATATTCTCCTTGCAGGAAAGTAGAGACACTCATTACTCTG
>JAUWDF010000204.1 GCA_030608925.1 Candidatus Bathyarchaeota archaeon
CTGCAAATTGATGTGTATGATATGAAAAGATCTCCTGAAGAGCTATACCAGGAAAGGATGGACAGATTTGAAGAGTCCCTCAAATTAAAAACACCAGATAGGGTTCCAATTCTCTGGAGTGATGGAGGCAGTTACTTTGCGGCTAAGTATGTTGGAATGATTATCAAAGAAGCATTTTACGACGTAAAAAAATGGTTCCTGGCAAACAAGAAAGTGATCACGGATTTTGAACCGGATATTTTTCTTAGCCCTCACTTTTTCTCAGGACGCATATTGGAGATTCTTGACGATAAGACAGCTAAGTGGCCTGGTCACGGGGTTGGTCCAGATGAAACAATTCAGTATGGTAACCAAGACAACATGAACGCTGATGAATACAATGCATTTCTTGACGACCCCTCCGATTATACCATGAGAACCTTTTTACCCCGAGTATACAGGGCATTGGAGCCCTTGAAAGATCTCTTTCCTCCACGGTTATTCTCGCTTGGAGAGGACCCAACTAAATTAACCCAGACGTTTGCTAAACCCGAAATTGTCACTGCACTCAACGCTCTTATTGAAGCAGGAAAGGTTTCAAAGAAATGGGTAGCCGCAAGTGAAGTATTTGGCAAAGAAATGCACGAGCTAGGTTTCCCAGCTTTTGGTTGGAACGTGGTGATGCCACCTTTTGACCATGTTTCAAGTCCGTTAAGGGGGATGCGTGGAGTTTTGCTAGACATGTATAGACAGCCGGAAAAGCTCCTTGAAGCCATAGAACGAGTAACACCATGGTTGATCGATAGGGCGGTGGATGAAGCCAAGAGATCTGGATATCCAAGAGTTTACGTAGGCCTCTACTGGGGGTATGATGGTATTATGTCCTTGAAGCATTTTGAAAAATTTTACTGGCCAGGTTTAAAAAAGCTTGTTTCGGGTTTGTTAGATGCAGGATTAACGCTTATAGTTTCTTTTGACGGTCCCTACAACTCAAAACTAGAGTATATTGCGGAATTGCCTAAAGGGAATATTGTCTGCTTCTTTGACTCTATGACAGACATCTCTAAAGCAAAGGAAATTGTGGGGGATAAACTGTGTATTGGAGGAAACCTTCCAGCGTCAATGTTACAGGTAGGCACCCCTCAACAGGTTA
This sequence comes from Candidatus Bathyarchaeota archaeon, assembly GCA_030608925.1. GTDB lineage: Archaea > Thermoproteota > Bathyarchaeia > Bathyarchaeales > SOJC01 > JAUWDF01. Next base: position 1,133 of record JAUWDF010000204.1, read on the forward strand.
AGAAATACGCCAAAAAGCTTATTGACGTTGGTGGCGAAGGAGGAGGCTTTGTCATGACTACTCAGACAGTTTCTGAAGAGGCAAATCCTGAACTCGTGAAGGTGTATATCGATTTCATTAAAGAATACGGTATATGCAAGAGATAGCCTTCTCCCAGAATAGTGTACCGTTGGGGAAAGCAAGACAAGCAAACCTAAAACTTCGTGAAATATCGCAACTAATCAAGAACATAACGAGAAAATCTAGGTTAATAAGCACAAGTTTATGCTGTGAGTAGTTTCCTTTTCGCCGCGATTTTTTCTATGGCTTTTTTTGCACCTAGTTTTTGGAATATTTCTAGTGCTTGGTTGAGGAGACTGTGAGTTTTTTCTCTGTCGCCTTCTTGGTTTCTTTCCAGGTATACTCGGGCGTATTCGCAGAGGACCATTTTAGCGAACCAGTAAACGTTCCATCGCCTTGCATTTAGAGCCTCGTGTTGCTGAAGGCTCTTTTCGAAATGCTCGATGGATTCTTTCCATTTCTTCTGGGCGCGGAAAAGTATTCCTCTAAGCGCATTCGAGGCAGCCATATACTCTTTGCGCTCTGTTTCGACAGCAAGCTTACGCAGGTTGTTAATTAAGTTCTTGGCTTTCTCGATTTCCCCAAGTTCTAGATACATCCAAATGACCCATTGATAACTGTCCATTTGCCCCTCAATGTCTCCAGTTTTTTCATGTACTTCATAACATATTTCAAAGTGTTCTTTTGCCTTGACGTATTCCCCTTTGTCAAAATGAAACCATCCAAGAGACCACTGTATATTGGTGATTTGATCAAGATCGTTCTGTCCCTGGGAAATGTCAAAAGCTTCCTTGAAGTATTGTTCACTTTTGTCCCATTCGCCTAGAACCAAATGAATACATCCTAGAACAACTATAGATTGTGGAAGGTGAGTCAGGTTGCTAGTTTTTCTATCTAATGCAACTGATTTCTCCGCTAAAACAAGTGCCTTGCCAATATTTCCCATACCAATGTTATCCCATGCCAGCCAAGCTCCAAACAAAGATTGATTAGAAAGATCTCCTACTTTTTTTGCCAGTTCGAAGCCTTTCTTGAAAAGTTCCAAGCGTCGTTCATTTTCGGCTGAAAGCGCACACGTATAAATTTCTCTCAAGAACTCTTCAGCAACGTCCCTCAATACTTCACGCAAATCCTCCGCACTTTTCAAATCCTTGATAGACGACAAGAAACCTCCTCCACAGTTACTTCAAATCACATTTTCTATTCTACGGCACAACCTTAAAAAGTATATATCAATCAGAGTTTTCAATTGAGTGCATACATGCGCACGCGCATTAGAAGGATTAAAAGAAATATTGTTTTGGGATATTTGTAGAAATGTCTAGAATACTAGTTTTAGGAATAGGAAACATAGGAATAGCCTTGCTTAAAGATTATGTTCGAAGCGATGAGGTTGCAGAGGTCATTGCTGGGGACGTAGACACTGAAAATTTAAAACGAACTGTTGGTCGGTTGGGAAGCGAAAAAATTAAACCTCAACGTGTTGATGCATCAGATCAGGAAACATTAGTTAAGTTATTAAAAGAAGATTTTGATGTTGTAGTAAGTACTCTCCCAGCCCATCTAAACATTGGAGTGATCAAAGCAGCAATGGAAGCGGGAGTAGATTATACTGATGTTTTATCTGTTCCATACCATTTGCATGATTCAGCCAAGGCTGCAGGAGTCACTATTGTACCAAATATTGGACTAGATCCAGGAATCGATAGAGTATTGGAAGGGTATGGAG
>JAUWDF010000210.1 GCA_030608925.1 Candidatus Bathyarchaeota archaeon
ATGCAAAATTCCTTCCAACAACCGAGCCCTTCTTTCCTATTTCATCAACCAAGATTCTTCCACTCCAGCAACCCCATTCACGATTCCTCTCAAAAGAAACATTGTGAACTAAGCGCGTCATCCTCACACTCCTAGCTTTCATTTCTTGAACATCGATCCGCGGTCCTAGATCAACCTCAGAAGTTTTTGGTCTTGCAAAGAACTTTGAAATATTCACGATATCCGGTCTCGTGTCTTTAATTAACTCAAAAGTGTTGCCAAAAGCCTTTTTGGTTTCTCCGGGGAAACCAACTATTACGTCAGTAGCTATTGTTGATTGTGGAAATTCCTCTTTAAAGGCGCCTACTATGGTTTTAAAATCGACTCGGGAGTAGCGACGGTTCATTCTCTTCAGAATCTCATCATCACCGCTTTGCACGGGTATGTGAAGAAACTTGAATATCTTTCCACTCTTGAATTCCTCGATAAGCTCATTCTTAATCTTCAAGAAGTTGTCTGGTGTCATCATACCTACCCTAACAAGAAATTCGCCACTAAGACTCGAAATACGTCTGAGGAGCTCAGGTAGACTTGCACCTATGTCCTTCCCGTAGCATGCAGTATCCTGGGATGTAAGCCAGAATTCTTTAAAGCCTCTATCAAGATCTCTTTCAACTTTGCTTGTAATCTCTTCAATATTGTAGCTTCTCAGTTTCCCACGAGCAAAGCGAACACAACAGTAAGCACATTCTCCCAGGCAACCATAGCATATGGGGATAATACTTATGCAGGAGTTGATGGGCATTCGAGGTAGGTCAAGTCGGGGCATGTTAACAGCTTCACCAACCTCTTCAATATTCATCCCCAACGAAATCCTTCGAACAACATCAACAATCTTATCACCAAAAGCTGGACCCACAATCCCATCAAACCGAACCTCCCTGTGCAATCTACGGAGGTTCACCAAAGGCAAACATCCAGCTATAACAAGTTTCTTCTCCCTAGGAACCTTCCTTAGCAAATGTATCATTTTATTTTCAGTTTGGGTCTTGACAGCACACGTATTGAAAATCACGAGCTCAGCTTTCTCAGGTGATGAGACAATTATGTGCCCTGCATTTTGAAGACACCCAGCCAAAACCTCGGTATCTGCCATATTACTGGAGCAACCGAAACCCTTGACATAGGTTCTCATCAAGGCACCATCATTAAAATATACAAGTTTAAGTCACAAACCAAGACATAAACATTCATAATAAGCCCTGCTTTTACACATGACTGGGAACTGTACCGAAGAGCTTAAATATAGATTACAAAAACATGTTTAAATCATATTTGTATCATATTATATACACCTATATCCAGAAAAATACAATCGGATACACCACCACTGAAGGGAGGAATTCAAGAAAATGAAACTTATAACCTTACACCTTCCCGAACCCTACATTCAAGCCCTTGACAATCTCGTAACTGAACAATTCTATCCGAATCGAGCAGAGGCGATACGTATCGCTATACGAGACATGTTGACCACAGAGGTTTGGGAGAGGAAGAAGAATGGATTACGAAAAACCAACTAGCCGTGCTCTTCAATCAAATTGGCAAGGAAACCTGAGAAAAGCTGACGGGACACAATCACCCAGTTCACCCCAGATTGCCATTATTGGAATAGGAGAAACGGGCAACACTGCAGTATCGCAGTTAGGCAAACTAAAAGGGTCAAATGTTCGCACAATCACAATCAACCCAGACTTATTTCAACTCGAGAAATCAGATCAAGAAAAAGCCACTATGGTGGAAAACAAGTTAGACAAAGCCTTGGATGAAACTGACATAGTCCTTATTGCCACCTGTTTGACCCCTGATCTCGAAACCAAAGTCGCGTCTAAGATTGCCAGAACAGCCAAGAAAAAAGCAGTCACAACCATAGGAGTAGCTGCGAACTTAACTCCATTAAGAGGAGATGAATCAGTACAAACCTCTGAGAGTCTTCGAGAACTTCAAAAAGAATGCGACATGGTTATTCTAGTGAACAGCCAAGACCTCATGGAACTCGTACCCAAAATTCCTCTAGAAGAAACCATGACTATTACCGCCCATACGCTGACCAACGTGATAACAGGTCTAGTAGAGACACTTTCGACACCCAACCTTCCTGATTCTAGCCTAAATAGTTTCAGAACTTTATTGGAAAGTAGAGGCTTGGCAGTGGCAGGAATTGGAGAATCCAACATCGCAGATGGCGTAGAGGAAGAAGTGTACAACGCATTAGAAAATGTTCGCTCAGGTCAATTGTTAGATGCTGACTTCCAAAAAGCCAAAGGAGCCTTCATCAATGTTCCAAGCAGCACAGAGACGGCAATTGAAGAAGCAAATCGTGTGGAGAGAACCCTACAGAAGCTTATGGAAGAAAAGTCTTCAGTCTTTTGGGAAGTAAGAGTAAATCCTGACCTCAAAGGTAGAGTTCGAGCTATGCTAGTGAGGGCAGGTTCTGCCACTCCTGTGAACTCAAAGGGGAATCTTGGTTCACTTGCTGGAGAACTCCATAACCTTGAATTGCACTCTGAACCCGATAAGAAGCTACCTATAGACTTTGAGCTCTATCAAATGGAGAACTTCTAGATTAGTATTGATTCCTCTTTCCTTTAACCTTTTGAAGCATTCTTCCCAATCTCACATGCCACGGTATACCTCTACCCCAAGGTGTCACTTCTCCATTCCTTATCGCTTTTACTACATCTTTAACGGTTTTTTCAGCGTTAATTCGAGTATAAGCCATCCCAATTTCGGGAGCAAAATGTGCATCACTTCCTCCTGTTTGAGGAAGAGCTAATTGAACCGCGATTTTTCGATTCTTATAAACAGAA
>JAUWDF010000220.1 GCA_030608925.1 Candidatus Bathyarchaeota archaeon
GTCCACCTAACCCTGAAGCGATTTTCGAGGGGGTATTACAACTTGTTGAAAAAACGAGACACTCACGTTGAAGGACTAGCTAACCGGATAAATGAACTATTGAAGAGTTTAGCGTGCAAAGTATATGTTCAACGGAACAGGAGAATTTGGATAAGTGCATCTCTGAAACACTTCAAAGAGGCTTTATCTAAGTTGATTGGGGAAGAAAATTTTCTCTACGTTTCAACGATCACAGCAGTCGAAGTACAATCAGAGTACGAAATGATCTACCACCTGACTTTTGTAGAAGCCCTTATCTCAGTGAAAGTAAAAGTTGACCAAAACAACGCCGAGTTACCAACAATAACTGATCTGATGCCGGGAGCGACACTGTATGAAAGAGAAATACATGATATGTTTGGAATAAAATTCAACAGTCACCCCGATCTAAGCCCCCTGCTTCTGCCAGATGACTGGAAAAAAAACGTCTACCCATTAAGAAAGTGGTGGACAAAAACAAGAATCGCAAAAGCGATGGAAAGCCATGAAGACAGAGATTAGAATACCTTTTGGCCCTCAACATCCCGATTTAGAAGAGCCCATAAACTTCATGTTTGACGTTGAAGAAGAATATGTTAAGAAAGTTAGTGTACGTTTAGGATACATCCACAGGGGCATAGAAAAACTCGCTGAGGAAAGATCATTTCTTAAGAACATTTATCTTGTTGAGAGAATCTGTGGAATTTGTTCCTTTGCCCATTCAACCTGTTATGTTCAAGCTGTAGAGGAACTGCTTGAGATCGAAGTTCCACGGAGAGCACGATTCATTCGCACAATCATAACCGAGATGGAGAGAATACAAAATCACTATCTTTGGTTAGCCTTCACAGCCAAGGCAATGGGGTTTGAGACCTTATTTATGTACTCGATGAGAGATCGTGACCACATCCTAAAAATTCTTGAGCTGATTACAGGAAAAAGAGTGAATTATGGACTAAACACAATAGGAGGAGTACGAAGAGACTTACCTGAAGAACTTCAACCAGAAATTTTCTCTAAGCTTTTATATCTTAAAAACAGAGCAAAGAAATACAAAGAACTCTGCGAGAGCGATCCATTAATCCAGAAAAGGACAAAAAACATTGGAATTTTGAAACCAAAAGACGCTAGAAAACTGTCAGCTGTTGGACCGACAATACGAGCTAGTGGGATAGGTGACGATGTGAGATCTATTGAAAAATATGCAGCGTACGACGAGATTTCTTTTAATGTGATAACCTACAAAGGATGCGATGTTTTCAGCAGGATACTTGTTAGAATCGACGAAATCCCTGAAAGCGCAAAAATAATTGAAAAAGCTCTTCGCAACATGCCAGATACGCCAACTCAAGTTAAAACTCCCAAAGAAATACCTAAAGGCGAAACTGTCAGTAAAGTTGAAGCTCCTAGAGGAGAAAATCTACATTTCTTAAAATCAAATGGAACTGAAAAGCCTGAAAGATTAAAAATAAGGGCTCCAACCCTGGCAAATCTAACAGCATTATGCAAGATGCTTGAAGGTGCAAACATCGCTGATATACCTGTAATAATCGCGGGAATCGATCCGTGCATAGCTTGTGCTGAGAGAATGATATTTCTTAAATAAAGGATTGAAATACCCTTGGCATTAAATAATGGAGCTAAAAATATTGCTTGAAAGCGTAATTGCTCTACTTGAATTATTCCTTTTTCCAGGCTTTCTCTTCTTAATATTCTTTAGTTTCTTTATTGAATGGCTCGACCGAAAAATGGTGGCTAAATTTCAAAACAGATATGGCCCCCTTCATGTAGGACCTAAAGGTATTCTTCAACCATTCGCTGATATTCTAAAACTATTGTCAAAAGAGGATATTACACCTGAATCAGCAAATGAAATTCCCTTCAAACTGACTCCGTTACTATTGTTTTCGTTCGCTTTAACTCCTCTCTTCTGCATCCCAATAATCAGTAACAGCGCTTTGATAACTTTCCCCACTGACCTCGTAATCGTTATCTTCTTAATGTCCTGTATTCCTGTTCTTTCCTTCATAGCTGCTTGGGTTTCTACAAATCGTTTCAGCACAATAGGTGGAACAAGATTAGCTCTACAGATGTTCGGATATGAAATTCCATTAGTCCTAGCCCTAGTCAGCCCAACAATAACTACTCAAACTTTCTCGATAAGCCAAATAGTCGAATGGCAGATGGGAAACTTATGGTTATTTCTAATCCAACCATTAGGTTTTGCGATCGTGATAATTTGTCTTTTAGCACATTTACAGAGATTACCTTTTGATATGCCTGAAGCTGAAACTGAACTTGTTGGTGGCTGGCTTGTAGAGTTCAGCGGAAAAAAATTAGCTTTAATAAAACTGACTAAAAGCCTGGAATTAACTCTGGCAGTTTCCCTCATTACTTCTCTTTATCTTGGAGGGCCTTCATTTCTAGTAATTTCCCACCCTGTGATATATTTTCTGAAGATCATCGTGTGTGTATTCATATTTGCCAATCTAAAAGCCTTATTCGCGAGGTTCAGAATCGATCAATTCCTAGTAGGAGCATGGAAATACCTGACACCTCTCGCAATTCTGCAAATTGCCATGACCCAAATCCTGAGTTGACAATATGACAATAATAAAAGAGATAATATCTAATTTCCTAAAAAGACCCGTAACCTTGCGTTTTCCCTATGAAAAAATGCAACCTGTTGAAAATTCTAGAGGAAAGCCTACTTGGAAAATCGAGAGATGCCTGGGCTGTAAT
>JAUWDF010000007.1 GCA_030608925.1 Candidatus Bathyarchaeota archaeon
GAGAGGCCGAGATTTTGAAACATGCTTTCTATTAACTCTATGGATCTCAAGGGTCCCTTGTCTTTTCTAACAAATTTCCAGGCTCTTGAGCTTTCATCATAAAGCTTAGAGACACTTTGGTAATCTTCAACTATTGTTTCCATGATTAATCATCCCACATATTACAAGTCGGAATCTGAACTGATATGACTCTGAATTTGAATCCAAGTGATATTTCATTCTTCAGAATTAGAAATCTGAATTTGTAATCAATAATGATGTACGCATTCTGAATTATCTAGACATATTCCTGAAAGGGGAATATGAGTGAAGGTAAAATAACCTGTATATTAAGATTGGAGATAATCTTTTCGTGGCAAAGCAGCGCTGCCTTCGTCTAATAGTGTGAAAGGATGGAGCGATCTTGAATTATTTCGGAGATGAAATAGAGGTTTTTAATGCGCGGAAATGGAATTGGCAGACTTTTAAGTCGACTGAAGGCTATCCAGTGGCGGATAATCTTCTCGACTGGGTCATTGGACAAGAACGAGCTTTGGCTGAGTGTTATTTGTGTCTGGAGGAGTGGGTTCACAAACTGAAATATCTGGAGAAGGAGAAATGGTACGATGCGTGGAAGGACCCTGATATGGAAAAGCCAAATGCTACAAAAACTGCTCCTCCTGGTCCTTATCTTCTTCTGTTGGGGGATCCGGGAACAGGGAAATCCCTCATCGGCAGGGCACTAGCTGTACATTTAACCGAGCTCTATAGAGCGCATAAGATTCAACTCAAAGATGTTGTATGTTGGCAGAACAATCTAATTCCCAGCGAACCGAAAATTTCTTGCCATCCTGCGAGCGAAGGAAAGAAGATAATTTTCAAAGAAAAACTGAAGGCAACAAAGAAATTATTCCTCCAGAAAGTAGGAATAAAAGCCCTGACATATATGATGATCACCGTCGCCTGCATCTTTATGTTTGCAGGATTCTACTACCTTTGGGGGCAAAAGGTTCAATGGGACACCAATGCAATGGGCGCATTTGGCCCAATTCAAGAGACATATGGAGGAGATTTTACTAAATACGTCTTAGACTCGTTTATCCAGATTGGAACTACAACCTTTCTACCCGCAGGAATGATGCTCATGTTTCTCATACTAGTAGTAGTTATGGGCCGCTTCGGAATAATGGGCGGTGCGAAGGGCGTTGGAGGCGCTAAAGCTACAACCGTGCCAAAACTAATTGTGGATAATACTAAAAAGGTCGCTCCCTTCATAGATGCCACAGGACACGGCTCCGCACAATTATTTGGAAGTATTGCATGGGATCCCCTACAAACTGGTGGTCTCGGAACACCTGAACATCAAAGAGTATCTGCAGGTGACACTCATAGAGCTCACCTAGGCATCCTGTACATTGATGAAATCAAGAATTTAAAACCAACAGAGGCTGTTACCCTCTTGACTGTTCTGGAAGATGGACAGTTGCCAGTAACCTTAAGAAGCCGATGGGATGAAGGTAACACTGCAGCTATGGCTGTGTCCACCGAACCTGTGCCATGCATGTGTTTCCTGGTTGGTGCAGGTAACTTTGATAGTATAGGTCAACTACACCCAGCTCTGATGGATCGAATTTATGGATATGGCAAAGTAGTCAGAATGAACAATGATATGCAAAACATTGTGGAAAACCGTCGAAAATACGTACAATTCATCGCCCAGGAAGCTCATCGGTTTCACCTACTACCCTTCAGCCGAGGGGCATGCGAAGAGATCATAGATGAAGGACGACGACGAAGTAACAAGAGAGATGGACTCACAACACGATTTAGACCCATGATATCAATAGTGAAAACAGCTGCCGTACTAGCAATGATAGAGAAGTGCAAGATAGTTGACAAAAGACATGTGAAAGAAGCCATAGAAAACCACTGCAAAACTATCCAAAAGCAAATTCTTGAAAATCAGATCAGTGAAAGAGGAAAACTTCTCAACATCAGACCTGAAGGTGCCAAGCTAGGTCAAATATATGGACTAGCAGTTGTGTCAGATCCCTACAGCAGTGAAATGACAGGCAACGTACTAACAGTTAAAGGATTCTTGGAGAAATGTGACAATTCAAGAAACAACAACCATCAAAAAGGATATTACAAAGTAACTGGAATCGCGAAGGGAGAAAAAGAGAGATTCATTACAGATAGTGTAGCAAAAGTCAGAAGCGTCATATTGCAGAAATATGGAGTAGATATCGCTCAAGACTTCTTCACTCACATCGATTTCGCCCAAGCTTACGGAGTCGATGGCCCAAGTGCAGGTGTCACAATGACAATTCTCTTGTGTTCTTTGATAGAAGGAAAACCAATAATGCAGGACGTCGCAGTTACAGGTGAAATCAACGTAGGAGTAGACGGAGAAATACCTGTGACTGCGGTTAGTGGCCTCCACGAAAAAATCAAAGCAGCCGAAGCATGGGGATTCAGAAAAGTCGTGATTCCTGCAGCAAACTACAAACACTCCATTGACCCCAGCGACTATGACATTGAAGTAGTCGCTGGCGGAACTCTAGAAGATTACCTAAGAGAATGTGGAATCAGTCAAGATACACGACGCGGAAGTAGAAGAATGGATCTAGGAAAATAACCAAGTCGACGAATCTCAGTGCACTTGTTCTTGCCCCTTTCTTAATACGTTAATACATACATGTTTTTCCTAAACTTCTTTTATATCAGGTTTCATGGTGTGTAAATCATGTCACATACAAATTCTCTTATCCTACGGAAGATGCAGAAACTTGTGAATAGGGGTAGTGCATATTTACATGACGGAGAACTCGGAAGAAAGGTACCAAAACAACGATCAGTCTTCTCACGGGGATAAATCTGTTCCTCGAGGAGTGGAGTCTGATACCTATCAGAGTGAGCTTCATAGGACGGAACCAGAAGAAAAAAACAGGGAAATCACAAATGAAGGCAGCGACATCGAGGATAAGCTCGGAGAGTTTTTCAAAGGATTTGTTGAGGAGGTAACACAGCTAAACAAATCCTTGATTGAAGAGAAAAGGTTGATCAATGAGCTTTGCAATCTTCTCGCTCAGATTCTAGGCTCAGTAGGAACATCTCTGGATATCCCAGTACAGCGGTTGACAAGGCTGGGAAACGCTAAACAAATTCGAGTGAGTTCAGAAGGACAAATATTGGTGATCTGTGAGGATGGAGTCGAATCTGAACTGAAATTCTATCCTACAGAGATGATCCTTGAGATACTTTGGGCTATTTTTCCGGAAGTTGTGAAAACAATAAGAAACTACAAAGATAAAGTGATTAAAAGGGTAACTCTGCTGGGAAAAATAAAAAGTGAGCTAACAAACTTGCGAAGAGCTCTACTAATGGTGAATAAAGAAACCTTTGAGGGTAATCAATCCCTACCCCATGAGAGCGCTCAGTTGATGGAGGAACACTGAAGCAGCGCAAATGTCGCGCGCGCGCGGTAACGGTGAAGAAATTGGGAAATGTTGTAACTGAGATACGAAGTTTCTACTCTTTGAAAGAGATAGAAAGCTTTCTTGAAGCTCAGATCACGGATTATAGATCAGTTGCAGACGAATACAGCCAATGGCTGGGGTCACTTCTACGGAACTCTGATGCGTTGCAGGGACATGAAGAAAGGTTCAAGAAATTAGGGCTACTTTCAAAGACAAAAAATAAAGGAAAAGGGAAACCCAGCGGAAAGGGCAAATTAAAAAGGTCGAATAATTGGATTCAATTTAGGGAAATTGAGCTAAGTGCCTCTGAAGAAGGAGAGGCTGAAGTACTATTTGAAGCAATCGAGGAAATAACTCGAAAAATAGATCGAATTGAAAGGATTCAGAAATCAGTAGAAGAATTGGAAAAGTCGGGATTCGGTCAGGACATAATCTATGTAACATACATCTGTGATGGAATACCTGAGAAAATTTTCCTCCGCCATAAGAAAGATGAGGAATTTGCTGAAAAGTTCCAGTTCATGGCTGATTTTTCCATTAGCAAAGAAACATAGCAATCATCAGACTACTCACGTGCCTTACAGATTATATCCTTGGATCTAATTAAGACACTGCTGATGTTCCATGAAATTAAAATGTATGTAATCTTATACTTGAAGGAGGGGCTAGCGATTGTGTGTGCGAAAAGTTACACACAAAGGAAAAACTGTGTGCTCCTGAGGTAATGGTCATCATCCAATGATTGGGAAGAGTATTTACATACGTTTAATGGGGAATCCAAGATCAACCCTGCAACTAGCCAACTAGGAGTTACGATTAGAGTTGAAATTGCAAGTTTGTCAGGTGAAAAACTAGCAAAGGTGGAAAGGGGGAAGCAGATAAATTTTGATGTCAAGGCTCAAATGGAAGAGAAGGAGCGAATGAGGGGTCGGATTGCTGTCGGCTTTGCTCTGAGTGTAGGAACTAAACCAGCAGTAGTGAAATTCGAAGTTGGTGGAATGGCAGTACTGGAAGGAAAAGATGAAGACATCAAAAGAATGCTGGAACCAGATCCAGATACACAGATTCCTCTTCTGTTTCAGAGTGTTTATCAACAAAGTTTCATGTCTATGTATCTGCTGGCAACATTGATTGAATGTCCCTATCCGCCACCTAATCTTCTTCGCTCTAACCAAGAGGTGAACCCAACTTTCGAGATGGACAGAAGCGCTCCGACTAACGAGAGTGAAATAAGGGAGCCAATAGAGCAAGCTGCGGCATCGTCGATAGATGGATCAGACAAGGCTAGTCAAGTGAATGTTGTTCAAGAAGAAAAGGTTGCTTCGGTTGAGGATCAAACAAGACCTGAGCAAGCAAACATGGGAGTGAGAGAAAACTCTCCTTAATCCCTTTGTCTATTTCTCGAGAGCAGCTCTTGATGCTTGCATATAGATCTTGGCGAACTTCTTAATGAGATCATGTTGGCTATAAACAGTGGAACTTACCTTGAAGAATTGCTTCATCCTTTCGCTCTGAATTCCAACCCCAATCACTATTACACCTTTTCTTTGGAGGGAATCAATGCTTTCAGCCAATTCTTTATGTATTCTGGGATAACCATAAGGCCATCCGTCGGAAAGCACCACAAGGAATCGTTGTTCATCAAATCTCTGAGTCAAGAATTTCCCTGCGACCCTGATGGCGTCGGGCATATAGGTCAGACCATTGAATTTTAGACCTCCAATCCTTGCCCGGACTCGACGAGAGTATGCTTCGGAAGGAGCTTTTAATATCTGTAAATGGTCACTGAAAGCCAGTAGGGTCCATGACCCTGGGTCCATTAGTAGCTCCTTTGTAGCTTCAGCAACGCAGATTATTAGAGCTCGACTATCTTCATCACGAATCTTCATACTTGCACTGGAGTCAAATAGAATTGCCCAAGCGAAGCTTGAACTCAAATACTCGTTCTGCATAAAAACGTCTGTTCTTGGGCTCCTGCTTGCTAGCTTCTGGATAACTTCAGTTAAGTCCAATTGACCCATTTCCTTCCTTGGGTCTTCATCCAATGCATCCTTAGCGACTCTGAGACTATCTAAGAGACGCCGACTTCCTCCTTGGAGAAAAGTCCGTACCTTCATGTAATTGGTGTAGTCTTCGGTTGGAAAATCAACTGAAGTAAATCTAGTACCTTCGATATACTTCTCAAAAACTGTAGCGATTTTTTCCTCTCTGTTTTTTCGATTAAGCCATGAATTGAAAGCTTGTGAAGCTTCTAGGTTTGTTTCTTTATTCCAATATGACTCCATAGCGTCTTCCCGCGGAATCTCTCCATCAAGAATTTGGTAAGATTTCTTGAAAGCCTTTTCAACCTCGATTCCAGTGCTATGACTAGAGTTAGAAAATACTGTTGACGGACCAGCTTGCTCTGTGTACTGAAAAGCTGGGGATTCCAAAATTGGACCGTTGGATTCAAGAGTTTGAACTATGGTCATTGCAGTTTCTTTCTGCAATTGATCAAATCTGGGATACTCTTCTAACAGTGAACCCTTGATTTTCTCCTCTAAGAGTCTCAGTTTTTTGGTCAGTTGGTCAACAGTAGTTTCCTCATCTTTTGGGAGTACACCTTTCACAAGACCGACGTTTTGTCTAGACAGCAGAGCCACCATGATCCTAGTAGCTGAGTTGCGGATTCTCTCTACTGGTTTCATTCTAGCGAAGAAAAACGCATTTGCAAAGGCTATGTCTGGAATTCTATCACGATGTAAAGCGGATATACGAGCATTGACATAGGCATCCTTCACTAAGGAATCCGAGAATACTTCAGCCAAGTTCGGTTTTGATGTTGATAGCTCCAGGTTTTCTTGAGGCGTAGGCATCAAGGTATGAGCAGTCAGATGGACAACACAAGCTCTGAAGAGTCGTCCGACTTCTTCTTTTCTTGAAAGTGAAGAGAATTCGTGGCTAAGGAAGTATACTGTTCCTTCCTCAGAGATTGAGGGAATAGGGAGGATTATTATGAAGCCCTTTTCGTTTTGAGTGAGGACAGGGTATTGCCTTTTCGGGTCTATGAGAATTGTCGTGTTCCCCCCCTCTTTTTGAAGGGAGACATTCCAAGCATAGTCAAGGAATCCCATTATACCTCACGAGTGCCTTGTTTATTCAGAAGAATTATGGAGATTTGGGGAAAACTGTCTGAATTACTCTTCTCACATCTTGCTGGACTTCTGCATTATCACTTGTCAATGCCACTATGGTTTCTTCCGCGGCGACATTCGCTGTATTTCCATCGTAAACAAGAGTAGCCCAATTTATCAAGTCCCCTAGTGATGGTCCATAAGGGATATCTCCAGTCTTGTACTGTTTTCTCAATTCAGCACCAACTTGAACGATTTTTAAAGCCATCTCTTCATCAACTGAGCTCCTGTCCCGGAGCATTTTCACTTCTACCTCCGAAATCTTGTCCCCAACGCTTGTGTAATCGAAGTTTATCCACACAGCCATTCTCCTCCTCATGGCTGCGTTCAGAGGTTTAGTGCCCGCGAATTCTGCTGAGTACGGGTTCATGCTGATAATCAAGTACCCGTATTTATGTCTCTTTACCACCTCATTGTCCTTCTCGTTCATCACCAAGTGACCTCGAGTGTCTAGAACGGGATTAAGTCTTGTGGCAACGTCTTGTTTCATCATGTTGGCTTCGTCAAGATACATTATTCCTCCTTTTCTCAACCATCTTGTAACCATTCCATCAATCCAGTTTTCTTTTCCTAGCCCGATGAAGCGTCCAATAAGATCATATGAGGAGGTTTGGAGCCCACAGTTAACTTCCCACACTGGAAGTCCACAAAGTTCCGCAACGAGATAGACAATGTGGGTTTTCCCTGTGCCGGAGGGTCCTATGAGGGAGCATTGTTTGAAATAGTATAGGGCTCGGACGATGCGTTCCACGTAATGTTGTCCACTGTCAATGAATTCGGGGGTATTGCTTGGGATCATGGTTGCGAGATGTGCAAAGCTGAAGTTTGGATGAAGGTCATATTTCTGAATGTCGTATTTGTGATAGAGGGGAGATTGAGACATTTGACGTTCTTTGCTTAAGGACACCGTTACTTTGTAGTTGTCTCGACGTATGGAAGTGACTTTTTGTATTCTGCTCTCTTCTTCAGCCTGCTTTACGCCTTGGTGTCCATAACTCAAAAGGTGTCGCCTACTCTATATATAGAGAATCGAAAGAAAATATAAATATTACGTACTGCGACTTGCGATACGCTATTCTAATCAGAACACATCTACTCACAGTTTACCCCGGTCTTGAGGGACCTGTGTGTGGAGAGATGCAACATACAAGGGCTTTTAGCACGCGTTCATTTAGAAAATAAAGGGGAATCACAGCATGAGCCAGGACGCTACTCCACAGAAGATTGAAGCCGTTTTATCTATTGAGAAAGAGAAAAAGGAGACAAAGCAGGTTTTATCCTTGGAGGAACTAGTGGCTACACTCAGGACAGTGCAAGATGACATTGGCCAAATTTGCGAACTCACTTCTGAAGAAGGAAGTTTTGTAGAGGCTTTCTTTACATCATTATCGAAACTAATGACCCCCTTGACACCAACCCTTCCTGTCTCAACAATGATACTTGGAGAAGAAGAAAAGAACGCTGTTCAAGCCAACATTGATCCCGACGGTCACCTAATGGTTTTTTTCAGGGATGGAAGAGTGATACTTAAAAATCTAAAGGAAAAGGCAAATAGGGATTTGATGATACGCGTTACTAAAGATGTATTACCAAAGTTCAAGCAACTCACAACTACTTACAGGCAGAAAATCGAATATAGAATAAACTTTTTATCGTCAGTAACAAGGGAATTACAGAAAATATCTAACGCTTTCTCCAAAGCTACAAGTCAATAAGACAATAATTCTACGCGCGCCTGATTCTTCTCGGTGTCTACTTCAATCCAAGCTTCTTGTTTTGCTCAAGAAGTTTGACAGCTTCATGGATCCGTCTTTTCCGGGTCTCTTCCCTCTTTGCACTACTAATCCATCCTATGAAGTGTCTTCGGTAAGTGGGTGCCAGATTGTTGAAGTTCTCTCGAGCCTTCTCATTTTCCGCTAAAACTTCTTCAAAATATGATGGAACTTCAAGTTCTTCTCTACGGGCGCGTATCAGGGAGGACTTGAACCATTCTCCGTTTTCTTTTGCTTCTCGTATTCTTGCTAACCCTGTTTCTGTCATCTTTCCTGCGTCTATCATTTTCTTGGCTCTTTTCTTGTTTAATTCCGACCATTTGCTTCTGCTTTTCCGAGGGGTGAATTTTCGAGTAAATTTTTCATCGTCAATTTTTTTCACAATGCTGTCGATCCATCCAAAACACAATGCTTCTTCAACAGAAGCGTCATAGGATATTCCAGGTTTTCCAGTGTGTTTCCTGTAAAAAATCATCCAGATTTCTTTCTTAACATCATGGTTTTTTCTGAGCCACGTACGCCAGTCACGTCTACTAGTAATATGTTGGGTTTCTGTTAGTTCCACTTGAATCACGTCAATACATTATGCGGGTGTGCCTTTTCTAAATGTGAGTTCAGCGGCTTTCAAGTTTTCTTTCAGCTCTGGAATTGAGCTAACTCCTATCATGCAGCCATCGATGGGATGCTTGAGGAGGTATTTGAAGGCTCTTCGTGGCTTCACTCTTCCTCCAGCCAAGGGTTTGATAGCATAGACTGATTTTCTTATCGTGTTAACAGCTTTCTCTGCTGATTGTTTTGTTGGGAACATCATTACACCTAGCGGATTGAGAGGTGTCACATAACCTTCAAAGTCTTGAAGTCTGTCCTTTAGCAGAGGAATCGTCATGCCTGCATGATGAACGCCAAGAAGAACTTTCTTAAAGCCATAAGCCTTTGCCCTCTCTACAAGTTCTCCAATAAGATCAAAACGTTCAGTCATCGCGAGAAAGTCTATTTCAGAACCAAATTCGATGTGGCTGGTTGGAAATTCTGTGAAAAACTGTAAGTTCTTGTTTATTCGTTCCCAATCAATCACCAGTTCTCTGAAATCCTCTTTACTGTATGGTTTACTCGCTATTAGTCTGTTTTTCCAGTCTTCTCTAAAGTTCATGATTGGGTCCTCAATGATGAGGGTCTTCGTTTCTTGGTAGAGTTGACTTTCAATGTCCAAGTAGGTTGCCCATCGTCCATAGGGATCAATTTTTTTGGTTCCAATGCTTAATGGGATCCCTACGCATGGAAAGATCTCAAGACTGTGTCCTTCACTAATCGTGAGTTGTAGGGCTTGCAGATGAATAGGGGAAAGAGGTGAAGAATCAGGGGTGGCTGCAGCGAACTTAGTTAAACCAAATTTTACTGCTGCTTTGATCATCTTCTCAATTTCGGAAATTTTAGAGAAACGTTTCCGATATTCTTCATCCTTTTGACTGTTTTGGTAAGATATCCCTATGAAAGGCATGTGTCCCAAAATCAAATCTTGAGTGGAATTCATAATCTTTCCAGCAAATACTCTCCCTAGGCTTTGAGCGGGTACACTAATCTATTATCTTTTGATGTCAGGCTTCATTTTGTATGCTACTAGCCTTTTTTTGGGGTGCCGTTTTTTGTTTAGTTCCACAGCACCTGCACATTATGTAGCCCTCTTTCAATTTAGCTTCAATGAAGTTTCTGCACTCTTCTTTTTTGAGAAACAGGGGTTGACCACAGCTCTCGCATAATGATTTCTTCAATGCAGTCACACTTATTGAATTCAGGCGACGACTCATTAAGATTGCGGGAACTTAGCAGGATGATTTTAGTAGATTACGCGGGCGCGTGTTTTCCACATGTGCGTTGCCTTCTATAGGCTGCATTGACCTTTGTGACTCTCTGAGTTTAGTTTCCTAAACTTGGCGAAGTGAATATATTTAGGTGAAGGATAGTTTCTGAGAATCTTGATAGGTTGTTGAGACTGTTGGCTGGTCTTCTGACAAGGATTAGGGCTGAGTTCTCGTTTATGCGAGGGAACTTGCTTACTCTTATTGTCAGTTGGCTCTTTGTCTTCTTCACGTTCTCCATGACTTTCTCTTTTGAATCTCCTTTTTTCAGAGAGCTGGGAGCACCTCCTGTGGTCATTGGTCTAATGGGTTCCGTGGGAGCCATGGTTTTAGGATTGGTTCGGATCCCTGGGGCTGTCATTGCTGACAAGTATGGTCGAAGACAAATTATTGTGATGATGACCTTTGTCATCGCATTTTCCTTCTTATTCTACATATTCGCTCCTGACTGGAGGTTTATCTTAATGGGAATGGTGATATCCAACCTCAGCTTGATATACCAGCCTGCTCTTGATGCCATACTTGCGGATTCTGTTCCTTCGGAAAAGCGGGGGATGGGATATGCTGCAGTTAACGTGATCCCCAACATACCGACCATAGCAGCCCCCGCTTTCGCTGGCTACCTTGTTACCTCGTATGGTCTTGTTCCAGGGATGCGGCTTGTTTACACAGTGGTGTTTTTCTGTATGATGATTGCTGCGTTTATTAGACTGTTTTTCCTTCGAGAAACTCTGGAGAAACCTCAGCGAATCAAGCTTGATTCAATGAAGATGGCCTTCAAGGACTCCTTCAGTGCAATAAGAGAAGCTTGGAGGGACATGCCTAGGACCCTGAGATTCGTAACAGTAGCATTTCTGGTGAGCGCTTTTGAGGAGCCCATGTTTAGGATGTTCACATCTCTATATGTTCTGGACGTTGTTGGGGTTGGAAAGATGGAATGGGGCATCATAAATACTGCTTGGGTTGCTACTACGATCATTTTGGGATTCCCCTTTGGTAAAGTGGTGGATAAAATTGGCAGGAGGAAATCCATACTTATTGCCTACTCTATTTTCATACCTTCTACAATCCTTTTTGTGCTAGCTCGGAGTTTCACACATCTACTTGTTGTCCACTTGCTCTTTGGAGTTGGAGGATGTTTAATCATGCCAGCCTACAATGCCTTGCTAGCTGATCTGATTCCAAAAGAGAAGAGGGGTAGAATTATGGGAACAATCGTCACCTTGAACATATTAGCTACAGTTCCTTCATCAGCGTTAGGTGGACTACTCTATGGTGCTTCTCCAGTCTACCCATTTCTCCTAAGTATAGCCCTGGGCGCTACAGTAAGTCTGATTATACTTTTTGCTGTGAGAGAGCCGAAAATCAAAGAAAAGTAGTTCAAATCCAAGCAGCTTCAACACTGAACCATCACAATGTTCTTCTTTCAACTAAGGTTTGAGCGTTTCTGGTTTGGATGGATTTAAATTCAGAAAGGTTGAAAAGGGGTTCTAAAGTGGAAATGTTATGAACAATGGAGCACATAAAGCAACAGCAGGGTTCATCGTATCTCTCATCGCAGGCTTTCTCATACTAATAAGTGCAGTTCTCTTCGCCTTTTTGGCGGGATTCATCGAGGCACTTGGGGGCATCATTCCCAGTTTCATCACAGATCTTTTCACGGGATTAGCAGCCATTGGCGTGATATTCGCAATCGTGGTCATCATCGGTGCGATTCTCATATACATCCCTGGATACGAAACTATCGGCGGCATTCTAGTGATTATCTTCTCAATTCTTAGCATCATCACAACCGGTGGCTTCTTCATAGGATTAATCTTGGGGATAATCGGTGGAGCCTTAGGCTTAGCTAAAAAGTAGCACCCCTCTTTTTTTTCAATCAAAGCTAGGGTCGGGATAAGTTATCTGCAAGTGTGCGGATTACCAGCTTTCACCATAATGCCCGGCTGCAAGAACTATGTCAAAAATGTCAATGTATCCGTCGCAATTCAGGTCACAGTTTGGGTTGAATTGGGGATCTAATTCATCTAACCCGTAGAATAAGGCTACTAAAACTATGTCGAAAATGTCCACATCTCTGTCGCCATCAGCATCTCCCGGTATTGTTACAAGAACCCAGCTATCAATCAACAGGTTGTCCACGGTATCAGTTTCTCCCGGAACAAAGTCCACTGTTACACTTAGGGTGTAGTTTCCTTTAGGGAAACTTGTGGTGTTCCATAGAAGGGTCACATAAGAGTAGTTTCCGCTAGCAAGTAAGATGGTTTGAGTTTGGATTACAGTTGCGTTGGCGTAAGCAGTTATGTTGAGAGTTTCTGTGTAGTCGCCTTGGTTTTCAACAGTTACATTTAGGATAACTGAAAATCCTGTTCCAATCAGGTTCTTAGATGCTGTAACAGCCAGGACTGCTACGTCTCGGCGTAGAACTATTTGAGTTGATGTTGCATTGTCCATGGCGCCATCATCATCTACGACTGTCAAGGTGACTGTATAATTCCCCTCGGCAGCGTAAGCATGTTCCACTACAGAGCTGGAAGCATTGACATTGTCGCCGAAATCCCAGAGGTAAGCAGTAATTATGCCATCAGGATCATAGCTTTGTGTTGCATTGAACACAATTGACTGGCTAGGATAGGTTGTTTCAGATGACACAGTGAAGATGGCTATCGGGGAGCGATTCAAAATTGTCTTCGTGGAGGAGGTGGAGTTGGTTGCTCCATCATCATCTGTTACAGTTAGACTGACCAAGTAGCTGCCATTGTCTATGTATGCATGTTCGACGATTGGACCCGTCGCGTTTGTTCCATCCCCGAAGTTCCAGTAATAATCCACGATGATTCCATCTGAATCATGGCTTCCGCTAGCGTTAAAGACGATGATTTCACTGGTGTAGACGGTTTCCGCAGATGAAGTGAACTCCGCTACCGGGGGCATGTTGATATACATATAGGACCAAACTTCTTTGCGTGCATTCGTCACATTTTGGGCAACAAAGTTGAGTAGAATCTGGTTCTGATACGATTGGGGTATTATAATGTCCCCGTCAATCAGTGTGAAGTCGTCATTCAATCTGATAATTCTCTGGCTAGGCTTCCAACCTGTGGAGTTTCTTGTTTGTAGCCAGCCGCTTTTATCTTCCAGTGTCCACCAATGCACATAAACCTCTTCTGCAGCGGGGTTCCAACCAATGACGGGCCATGAATAAGCAGTGCTTTTCAAAACTTCAGACGTAAGGTGGGTGGTTACTAACTCGTCCTTTATCTCCCAGTTTCCCGTAGTGGAGTTGCGAAAACTGTATTCTACTCTGTCGCTGGTTCTCCGGTACACAAGATGAATATTCCCAAAGCTGCCAGTAACCGCGCTGAACAGGTAGTTGCTCTCTGTCTTGTAGTTGGAGGCGTTCT
>JAUWDF010000021.1 GCA_030608925.1 Candidatus Bathyarchaeota archaeon
GTTTCAGCACCTCCGAATCCTCCATGCTTAGTGAAGATACCCTATCCATGTAGTTTGGGTTGAAGGTCGGGGATCGAATCTTTTCATGTTTTCTTTCGAGAAAAAGTACGGCTTCAATATTCCTGTAAAAAGAATAGGGGCCAAATGCTTCTTTTCCTTCCGCCTCACGTAATTGCTCTCCTGTTTCCAGGGTGGATTTGCTTTGTGCGTTTACAACTCTTGCATAAAAACTACTGGTTTTTGAATCTATACGTACAATTTGACCGAAACAAAGATTGGTGTTTTTTCTTAGAAAAAAGAATACTCTGTCACCTTTCACTTCACCTATTGACCCAAGGTTCTTAGACCTAAGGTTCTCAGGCATTAGGTATCCGCTCCCAACTGAAGGCGTGTTTTACTCCATGGAGTTCATCTGCAAAATTGCATGCAAGCTCTTCTTTCCGGAGCAGATCTAGTAAGCCTGCTTTTTTCAAGGTGTCTTCAACTTCCACATAGTACTGAACTAATTTTGTTTCCGAAAGACTTGAAAAGTCGTGGGCTAACCATAGCGCCACAGGGTAGCCTGAGCAACGAGGATCCTCAGAAATAGAGCAAAGTGGTGATATAATTTCTTGCACATTACCATCTACTAGATAATTCATAATGTCACATCTAAATGTTCGTGGGCTCTCATCGCATAATTTGATGATAGATACGTCGCCATATAGATGATCATGGATGTTGGCTTTTTTGACAGGGTGATAAACCCAACACCCTTTTGGTCCCAGAATACTTGTAGCAGCAATAAGGTCTCGACCTTTATTGTCACGTAACATTGGCGATTGTTTACTAATCGTGAGAAGTTTTATTCCTCTTCTCGCACAAGCTTCATATAACATTACATTGAACCTTCGTTCGCCACCAAAGTAGCTTGCACCATCGAGAAGAATGAAGTCCGCATCATCAGCAATCCTCTCTAATCTAAGAGCCATTTCACTTTCAAGTTGAAGTCTAGTTTCTTGCATTATTTTGCGGCGTACATAAGCATCTCCTTTGACAGCTCTAATCGTTTCCTTAAAACCCCAATCTACATCTCTGTTTTGAACCACAGCGTATGATACACGA
Organism: Candidatus Bathyarchaeota archaeon; assembly: GCA_030608925.1. Taxonomy (GTDB): domain Archaea; phylum Thermoproteota; class Bathyarchaeia; order Bathyarchaeales; family SOJC01; genus JAUWDF01. The sequence goes on from JAUWDF010000021.1 coordinate 1,105, forward strand.
TAGACATAGATTGCCCAATTGTTTGCACGTCTTAAAGTTCTAGTCGAACAATCAACCGCGAAGAAGTGAACGTCGCGTTTCTTTTCCGCCTTCAACGTAGTAAAATTAGATGTTGATGGTATTGTAGAGATTACAGGTTCGACTTTTAATTTTTCAGGATTCATTACGCACCCTTTTTCAATGTAGTCTCTCATTATTTTCTCCATTTCGGAGAAATCCGATTCAAGTCCTCCATTCATACGTAATACGCCTAATTCATTGGGATAATCATTTGCTTGTTTTATTTAATGATTTGAGTATGCTTTTCGATAGTTCGGTGAACATTCGATACTTTCTATTGTTTTGTGGTCCCTCTGTCATTAGAAAGCCACGTCGAGTCATCCTTGCCAAATAAGTGGATGCGGTACTCAAAGTAATTACGTCGCCAAAAGTCTTTCCATATGTTTCTACAATGTCACGAGAGGAGAACCATGTAAATGCAAAACGATCATTAATCAGTAGCTTTGTCTTACTAAATTTCGTGGATTTGCTAGGACCCATTCGTTCATTACCCTTCTGTACACTTCCGAGTAGCTCGACAATGTCAAGGACGCACTGAGCTTTTTTTCTTGTAACCTCACCTTCAACAATAACTGTGTATCTATTCCCTTCATCATCAAAAACCTCAACTCGCAATTTCCTAGCAGGCATAGATACAGACCACACATACATCAATTAAACATATGACTTACAGGGACTACAATTCACAAGTTATAGCTGTTATGACTAAATATGGTAGTGAAAAATACCTCAAATTGAGTCGCTACAAAAAAAGCGAACTAATTTTACACTTATTTTGATTTAACATCATTGACAAATCTTTTCTATACACAGAAGAGGAACAAGCTACGAATATTCGTTATTTTCCAGAGGAAACGAGGGGGTGGCGTATTCACTTAAAATAGACAGAAAAATCATGAAAGGCAGTGATTTAACCTGACGAAACTTCAACAACTAATTAAACTTCACAAGGACTTCACAATTTTGTGAACATTCTAATCCTGCACCAATTTCTCCAAACCACGCGCCCATCCTCCAACCCCTATATTTCCACTCCAATCTTGTTTTATGAAAATAATGCGCCCACGTAAAAAACAAAGGAAACATTGAATTACTTTGTCAAAAATAAAGTGATAACTTACTTTAAAAAAATAGATAAATATGATTAATATGTTTTCGATGGAATTAAATTTCAGAGTATATTTTATAATAACAAATCATCATAACTATTAAAAAGAATCAGAGTATTCCAATAGAAAAGAAGGGGTGTGTGGATCTATTTTTTAATATTCATAAACAATCTTACTGTATTTTCTTTCATACTTTCTTCGGATGAGTTTCTTGACAAACACAAATTTCGACATGTATAGTAATTATCTATTTTTTTAGACAAGAGTCTTTAATTTTTCAAGTTGAAATGGTGGCTTTGCAAGTGCATTTGCTGAAGGGAGATGGTAACCTTATGGTGGAGAACGAAGTGGACATACTTGACGCAGTTTTTGAGCGTTTCCTGAATAACATAAACTTGTTCAAGGATAGAGATGTACTCCGCCATGACTATGTTCCTCAGAAATTGCCTCACCGCGAAAAGCAGATAAGATATTTAGGTATGATTGTTGCTCCACTTTTAAAAACAGCTCGCTGCTCAAACATCTTCATTTATGGAAAAACTGGAACTGGTAAAACAGCTGTGATAAAATACGTTCTAAATCGACTAGCAAAGAAAGCAGTGGAGCTCGATACATCAGTTAAAATTGCATATGTAAATTGTCGTCTAGCTGGTACTGAATACAGGGTATTTTCGACTTTATGTCACTCTATGAACATAGATGTGCCTTTTACCGGTCTTGCAGTTGGAGAAGTTTTTGAGCGTTTCAAAAGAGGACTGGAACAACGAGGGTTGTCGCTTATAGTTGTGTTGGATGAATTGGATGAGCTAATTAAGGCTAGAGGCGACGTACTTCTATACGAGTTAACGCGAGTAAATGAAACCCTTAGTAGAGGGAAGGTTGCAATCGTTGGGATCTCAAACGATCTAAGGTTTAAAGAACTCCTCGAACCACGTGTGTTAAGCTCATTAAGCGAGGAAGAAATTGTCTTTAAACCTTACGATGCATCTGAATTAAAAGACATTTTATGGGAAAGGGCGGCACTAGCTTTCAGCAAAAACATTTTACTTGATGGGGCTGTCAGCTTATGTTCAGCTTTAGCTGCTGCAGAGCATGGAGACGCAAGACGCGCTCTTGACCTTCTGAGAGTTGCTGGGGAGGTTGCTGAAAGGAATAATGCACAATCTATATCTGAAGATCATGTTAGAGAGGCTGAGAAAAGAATCGAACACAATAGAATAATAGATGCCTTGACGAATTTGACTTTACACTCCAAGTTCGTTTTGTATAGCGTGTATCTTCTCGGAAAAGCTAACATTTATTCCGCGATTACTGGTGACATATACGAAGTGTACACTGAGCTATGTAGAGAGATTGGGATCTCACCCTTGACTCAGCGACGTGTGAGTGGACTAATAAACGAGCTTGACGTTATTGGACTTTTAAATGCTAGAATTGTCAGCAGGGGGAGGTATGGTCGGACAAAGAAGATAAGCCTAGCCATACCCCGGAGTCCTTTTAAAGAAGTATATGCCAATGATGACCATCTAAGTCAGTTGCTTAATTTCAACCCGAACTGCTTAAGCACGAAGATGAGAAAAACTATCCATTAAAATCTATTGGAAGAACCTGTTTTGTCTGAAGGTTAACAACTGGAATTATCCCTGGTGTGGGGTCCAAACCTAAATTTCGTTGATACACTGTTTGTCTTTGCCAAGCTCCAGAGTTTACCATCAAAGTGCCTTTATATGTATCGTACTTCATCACGTGTACATGACCTGAGTGATAAATATCTGGAACTTTATCTATCACTAAGAAGTCTCGCTTTTCTGAGGCTATCGAAGTTCGTTGACCATAGGTGGGTGCTAGATGTCGACCCTGAAGTAATAGGCGCATAGCTCTCTCTGGAGAGTGAAAATTCATCTCTGCTGCGGTTGCCAAGACATCATCTAGACTTCGACCGTGATGTACAAGCAATCGTACTCCATGAATACTAACTACTGCTGGGTTGCCTAGCGATAGCAGATTTTCTGATTCGAGGAGAGGCGCAGCGTACTCCTTTGGAATAGCTGGCTGTGGTAATGCCTTTCTTGATGCATCATGATTACCTGGAATTATAATCACCTCTATGTAATCAGGGATTTGTTCGAGAAACTTTGCGGCTATTTCATATTGTTTATAGATGTCCCGTACTGCGAGTTCTCTTATCTGATTGGGGTAAATGCCTACGCCGTCCACTAGGTCACCTGCTATAATGACATACTTTATAGAACCTGCAACTTCTCTTAAGTTCTGTGAACCATGCTTACCGTTAAGCCATAACAGAAAGTTGTTGAACTCTTCCCGCATGAATTCATTACTACCAACATGAAGATCAGATATGAGGGCTGCACAAACAGGGTCCTTAGCTACTCGTGCCTCTTTTTGAGGAATGTCAGGAAGAAGGATTTCTTCAGCAACAAGGTAATTCTTACGTCCCTTGAGTAGGCTAAGACATACTACTTGATCAGGGAGTATGGACTTGGTTTTCTCGAGAAGCTCTAATGACCCATTCCGCGGAACAAGCACGGTTGTGCTGTGTTCAAGATCCTCAACCTTGAGGAACACACCGAACTTGGATTCCCGCTTTTCCGTAACCATACAAAAGGCTTTTTCCCTAGAACGAGGTTGAGCTCGGAACACATCCATGAGGGTTCCAGCGCTTCTTGAGTCCATTCTCTGCCTTAGCAAACGCACTATGCGCCTAAAGCGGTCCTGGAAATAATCCTGATATTCCTCAATTGAGCCAGTGGAACAAATTTTTCCAGTTGGATCATCCAACACTGTAATATCTTTCTTGATATTCTTTGCGAGGGAATGGAATACTCTCCTAGTTTTTGTGGTGGTTCCTGAAGATTGGGGAAAAGGAAGGATATCAGGTTGCTTTAAGTCTCTTGTTATGCCAAAAACCTCTGTTGCCATTTCCTCAAGAAGGCTTTTGCTAATGAAAAGTGATTTCCGGGTATTGGCTTCCATTCTTTTCAGGGTCAATTCAATTAACTTTGCTGGGTCTTCTCTTTTTGAGATTGCTGTAAGCAGTTCAAAAGCCTCTTCATCAAGATGATACCCTGCGGTGAGCGAAAGAGACAACGCTTGTTGTATACGTTCTTGTTCATTCACCAAACTTTTCTCCTAACTGCATCACCGTAATCATTTCCATGAACGAAGGAAGGCAACGTCAAGCTTCACAATGTGGTATCAGAACCTCTTGAAGGTTTCGTAGTCTTAAATTTCCCATTTAAGTTTCCTCTATTTGCCTGCCGTTTAAAACTTATTTACCTAAATCGTACATCAAATCTGAAGCACCTTTGAGGTGCGTGCGTACAAAATTAATACAGTTAACATTAATTAGATTCAGCTTGTTTATACTTAGTAATACAAATTTTATCCGGTCTATTTTTCTCATCTGTGTTTATATATACCTTTCTTTAGAGAAACATTCAACGAGGTATTGTTATGGAACTACGCAGAGTTCAATGCACGAAAAGTGGAACCTATTTTGTTTCCTTGCCAAAAAATTGGGCTAAAAAGGTTGGACTTGAAAAAAGTGATTTATTAGCGATTTCGGAATCCTCTGAAGGACAGTTATGTCTTAACCCTTCATATGATTTGGAACGCGAACCTCTAAGCACAATCATAAAACCATCAGCTTACCTAGGACGAGAGATTGTAGGTAAATACCTGCTTGGGTATGATGAAATCTGCGTGAAGGCCAAGGACACAATTTCCCCTCAAGAAAGAGTTCTTGTCAAGCAAACCTCTACTCGTCTCATTGGTTTAGAGATCGTTGAAGAGGATTTTACTCGCATCGTGCTTCAGTGCTTACTGCAACCCGCTGCATCATCACCTAGGAAGATTCTAAGGCGCGAATACAATATTGCCGCTGGCATGCACCGAGACGCAATTAGTGCTTTCTTGGCAAGTGATATGAACTTAGCTCAGAATGTAATTGCTCGGGACGTTGAAGTAAATAGGTTCTACTTTCTTCTCGTGCGAACTTTACGAACAATGATTCAAAATCCAAATCTTGGTGAAAAGTTAAACATCCGCTCTATCGACTGTCTTGACTACCGGCTGTGCGCCAGCTTGGTTGAAACCATTGGAGATCGATCAGTGGTAATTGCGAATAAAGCCCTAGCCTTGAAGGACACTAAGATTTCGAGAGAGATTTCGCAGTTAATTGGAACGTTTCATTCAATGATTTTCAAGAACCAGGAAAAAGCTTTGAAAGCATTCTTCGAACATAATGTTACTTTAGCTGAAGAAGTTAGGCGCGATAGGTCAAATGTTGGGAATACGTTTGATGACATAGAGTCAGCTGTAAAAGAACAAGCTGGTAAGATTGTTCCTATTATCCTGACAGCAATGACTTCTCTGTATCAAGTATTTGGTCACAGTGTGGATATCGCTGATTTGGTCATGCCAAAGATCGATGAGGAGTGAAAGAGATATTAATCCTAATGAAAGAAACACTCATCAAAGCTTAGCTCAAAGGCGGTTTTGATTAACTATTTAAGGAGTAACTGTATAAACGTCGATACCAAGAGTTTGAACAATATGGGACGACGTCGGAGAAAGCCTGTTCGCGTTCTTAAAAAACGACTGCCCGAAATCTTTCTCTGTCCGCGTTGTGGGAAGGAGACTATTGCGGTGAAACTCTTACCGCGCGAAGGAAGAGCTTTGGTTCGTTGTGGTGGTTGTGGCTTGAGTGATGAGTTACCTGCTTTGAAACCTCACAAGGAAATTGACGTCTATTGTAGGTTTACTGATAAATATTATAGCGAGCGGAAACAACGCTCTGAGACAGCATAGAAGAGAGCTCCGTATGGCTGGACCCGTGGAAAAACACCTTCTTAGCCGCATTCAAGAAGAAGGCGCAATTCATCTAACTCTCATTGACCCTGAGAAGGTGACCCCCACATCAGCTCTTCATCTCGCTGAGAAAGCGGAAGAATATAAAACGACTGCAATCATGGTTGGAGGATCAACCTCAGTTTCCACTGCTCATCTGGACGACATCATAAAAACGATGAAGCATAATATTACAATCCCCATAATCTTGTTTCCTAACAACGTTAGTGGGATAAGTAAATATGCAGATGCTATCTGGTTTATGTCCCTTCTCAATTCCACCGATCCATATTTTCTTGTTGGTGCTCAAATCTTAGGTGCTCCTATTGTGAAAAGAAGCGGGTTGGAAGCATTACCTCTGGGATATATAATTGTAGGAGATGGTGGTACAGCCAGAGTTGTAGGGCGTGCAGCTCCAATCCCCTACAAGAAACCTGAGCTCGCTTCTGTACATGCTTTGACAGCACAATATTTCGGTATGAGATTTGTCTATTTAGAGGCTGGCTCAGGAGCAAGTCAACCAGTTCCTCCAGTCATGATTAGTGCTGTGAAGGAGACTGTAAACATTCCATTAATAGTGGGCGGTGGAATAAGGAATGCTGAGCAAGCTAAGACCGCTGTCGTCTCCGGTGCTGACATTATAGTAACAGGAAACATCACTGAAGAGAAAGGTGCGAGTAATGAGTTTAAACGACTTGTTACAACAGTAAGAAAGAACACTCATAATTAATCTACTGACCTATGTACTTGCACGCTCAAAGATGTAATATGACAATAACTAACTGACATCTGCAAACGCAATAATTCCTCTTAGAAGCGTTTCGGTTTTACATTATCTATACCAGAAAATTCAAAATAGGTTTATGTCTTCCCTTTTGGTGGCGAGTCTGTTGGACGTAAAGATGAGCAAGGAACATCAGAAATATGTTGAATCCCTCGGAATTGGACTCCAGAAGTTATATGAAATCGCAAAGAAGGCTCGACGAAGAGGATTCGATCCCAAGTTAGAACCTGAGCCAGAGATTGCCCGAGACCTCGCT
>JAUWDF010000136.1 GCA_030608925.1 Candidatus Bathyarchaeota archaeon
CATAATGTACAAAGCTCGACTTAGTCATTCCCAGCTGAAATTATATTTGAACCTTCTTAATCGCAGCAACATGATAATTTGCGATAATGGAGTATACAGGACAACTTCTAAGGGTTTGATTTTCGTAAGAGAATTCGAGTCCATGAGCTACATGTTCCGTCAATAAATATCCTACTAGTAGGAACGAGAATTTTAGTAGTTGCTCTTCACTTTGAAGTTTCTATTTCGTCATGAGTAGGTCTAATAGGGTTTTCTCCTCTATTTCTGCTCTAGTTCTCCAGTCTAAATACAGGTTTCCTTTTTCATCCTCATCGATATAGCCTGCCCTTATATAGCGGTCTATGTTTGAGCTGACTCTCCAATTCGGAAGCTTATCTCTTAGAAGTCGTTCCACTTCTTCTCGTCGTGCTCTTCCCTTTTTCGCTATAACTGTTGCTATTGTTACAGTCAGACCAGCAATGTCGTCTATGCGCCATCCCATCATCTTTGACTCCTTCGAGGTTATGCTTCCACGGAGAGTCACATAGAAGCGTGCCCTATCCAACTGTTCTTGGGTTGGTTTCGTTGCAGGAACGCCTTCCTCGAAAATTGTCTTCACCTGCAAATCCAACTTATCTAAATTGCTGTTAAGTAATGCAATTATTCTTGGGTAGCTAGCTCCCAGTTTCTTCTTAAGTTCCCATCCTTTCACTCCTGGTTTCCTATGGCTCTTGAAGAATAGAAGATGAGCAGCTCTCTTGATTTGGGTTGCATAATATGTTTTTTTCCTCATTTCTTCACACCATCTTTCCAACTATTCCAGTCAGTGAAACTAATTGCAATGGGAAGAGAGACAGCCTGTTTCAGATCAACTTTTTGCCTGGGTTTCTTGAAGGGTTTAATGAAAACCATCTCTTCCAATCGGTCTACTTCTAGAGTTGCATAGCCATATGTTACAAGAAAGCTGGTCATATAGGCTCGTTTTACTGTTTCTTCGTAAGTCGGGGCTCCGATGAAATCCCAGTATTCGATCTTCTCGTCATCAACTCTCTTCGCTCGAAGTTCCATCCAGAATTGCTCAAGCTTATTGGAAAACGCTTCTTTTGCAATTATCTGCTGTTTTACTAGTTCCTCAAAGGTTGTAGTCCCTGCTTCTGTTTGATACTGTGTGGAATTTTGCCATCTTTGGTGGAGTGGAACCAAATTTTGCCAATATTTTACTGATTCAACTAGGCTTTTTGGTGATATTTGTTCAAGCTCAACTATGGGGTGCCAGGAATTGAGGAATATTGCTTCGATTTCTTCTAGGGGGAGTTTTCTCAGTTTTTCCTCTATTAGAAAAGGATCGGTATATAGTGATGTTGAGCGATGTTTTACCCATTCGCTTTGGAGTTTAATAGTTGATGCTATTTGATGTATTGCTTCGGCGTCTAAGCATAATTCTTCAGGGTTATCCCATTCCGGAAAATACGTCTGTATGATTTCTATTATGTCATCCACTTCAACTAGAAAAGGGTCCAGTCCCTTTTCCTGTACTGATCTACATTGGTCTATGACACGTTGAAGATGTTCCTTGCCTAGACGTTTCTTTTGCTTTATTACAGTCAATACGTAAACACCTCTTCTCTGCCAGGGTTCCTGCAAACCTCCTTTTCATGAGGTTTCCTTACATATATTTCAACCGATAAGGGCTTGCACCTCATGAGGGATAGGTTTTAATGAAAAAGGAGGAAATAGTACCTAATATGCCTGCACGCAATTCTCAGTCAAAGATTCGCAGAAGTAAATCCAAGTCAAACAAGATACCCTTGTTGATCGGAATTCTTGTAGCTGTTTTTGTGGGAGTGATACTTATTTCCAGTTTCCTAGGAGGGGGTAATCCTGGTAAGAACAGGGTTCTGTTGAGAACTAGTAAAGGGGATATAATTATCGAGTTGTATGATGACATGCCTATAACAACAGGTAATTTTAGGAACTTGGTGCAGAAGGGAGTATATGATAACAATACCTTCCACAGGGTAATTGATGGCTTCATGATTCAGGGTGGTAGGGATCCCTCAATACCAGCAATACCTGATGAGTTTTCAAATCCTAATATAAATGATAGAGGTACGATCGCTATGGCAAACGCAGGTTCAAACACCGGAACCAGTCAATTCTTCATTAACCTTGTAGACAACGATGACCTAAACACTAAACATCCAGTTTTTGGAAAAGTGGTTGCAGGGATGAATGTTGTTGACAGTATTGGAAAAGTGGAAACGGACAAGTTTGATGAACCTCTTGTAGAGGTTCGAATAATACGAGCTGAACTTATAGATTAGTACACGCTTTCAATACAGGGGACGCATAGTTTTAACGTGCTGAGTTTGCTTTCGAAGAGCCTTCTATGTTCTGAACTGTTACCAGATGGATATCCTTTTTTGCAAAGGTGATTTGACTGGGTGTTATTATCAGATATTGGGAGTTTAAGCCTTTTACCGATTCTATCAGTACGTTTGAAATTGTTTCCCGATTTCTCGGATCCATGTGGACATCATATTCGTCAACTGCGCGGAAAGGAGATTGAACATGTTGTTGCAGAGCCAAGAGAAAGCTTATTGTTGCCATGCTTCTTTCTCCCCCGCTTTGAGTATATGCGTCGAGAGGAACTGGTTTTGCACCTTTGAATCCAACTAGAACTTCTAGTCCTGCAGCTTCGATGTCTTGTTCGTTGGTTAGGTGTACTGCGCCGAGGGCTTGTGATTCAGAAAGGATTTTTTGGTATTGCATGCTCACGTCGCTCAAAAGAGTTTCCATTACTCTCCGCCAGGATTCCATGCGAGTGTCGACTTCAGCTAAAGCCTTGGTTCGATTTTCTACTACAATTCGACTCTTTTCTTTTAGATCCAAATATAGCTTGGAATAGGATTCGTACATTTTTTCAATGTCTTCTGAAACATCTGCAAGCGCAGCGAGATGACCATCCGTCAGTCGGATTTCATCCAAGATTTCGCTAGTAGCTCTTGCAGAGGCTATTCGAGAGCCAGTTAGTTGAGCATTCTTGACTGCTTCTTTGTATTCATTAGTCTTTACTTTCAGATCTCGACGAAGTTTGCGTAGGTGCTTTTCAATGGTTTGTTTCTTAAAGTCGAGGATGGCAACCTTGATTTTTGAGTCTATGATTTGGTTGGTGAGGTTTTCGATTTCCTTACTTACTTGTGTTGATTTTAGCTGTGTTTCAGAAAGATACTTTTTTGTTTTTTCGAGTTGTTCACTGTTTCTTTCTGTTAGTGTCTTCAGATTCTCATCTTTGTGCTGTAGCTGTTGAGTCCAAATGTCTTCTGTATTCTTATAAGCACGTCTTAGTTCTGTCAGAGCGTTTGCGTAAATGTTTGGGTTTTGTTTGGTATCTATTGATGATCCAAGGCGTTCCACCATTGTGTTGAATTCCCTGATCTTCTGGCAATTACTTTCCACCAACAGACGCATTTCTTCCTGTGCTTCGCTTCTGAACACTATTAGCGATTCGCTTCGTGCCTTTTCTCTTTCAGAGAATATGCGTTCCTCGAGGAGCTTTAGCCAGCTAGATTTGTATTGTTCTAGATTTGACTGAATCTCTTCCAGTTTATTGATGATTTCCACAGCATCTGTTGAAATGTCCTGTAGTTCCTCTTCTTCTAGTTTCAGCTGGTTCCCCAGTTCTATCATTAAATTCTCCTTTCTGAAGGCCTCTGCCCAAGCTATCTCTCTTTCA
>JAUWDF010000107.1 GCA_030608925.1 Candidatus Bathyarchaeota archaeon
CAATGTTTTCTGGCAAACAAAGCTTGGAAAAGGAAGACCCGGCTGGCACATCGAATGCTCCGCAATGTCCATGAAATACCTTGGAGATGCACTGGATATTCACACTGGTGGGGTTGACAACATGTTTCCCCATCATGAAAATGAAATCGCTCAGAGCGAGGTTATTACTGGAAAAAGATTCGTAAAATATTGGCTTCACAACGAGCATTTGCTTATTAAAGGCGAGAGAATGGGCAAATCACTAAAGAACTTCTATACTCTGAGAGATCTCCTTAAAATGGGGTATGAGCCCAACGCTGTAAGATATCTGCTGATTTCAACCCACTACAGAAAACAACTTCAATTCACGCTTGAAGGCTTGGACGCAGCCGAAAATGCTTTGCAGCGTCTCTATGATTTCCTTGAAAGACTTAGAGAAGCCAAAGGTAATGATGGAGAAAATGTCGAGGAGTTGATCGAGAGAGCTAGAGATGGCTTCCAGAAGTCTCTTGATGACGACTTGGACATAAACGGAGCTCTTACAGTCATGTTTAATCTCGTGAAGGAAGGCAACGTTCTCGCAGACCAAGGGAAGTTAGATGGTGTCGGGGCTAGAAAAATAAAAAACCTCATGATGAACTTTGATAAAGTTCTTGCTATTTTTAGTAGGATCAAGGAGGAAAAGGACGTAGAATTACCCTCCCAGCTAAAAGAGTTGATCGAAGAGAGAGAAGATGCAAGACAGAAAAAAGACTGGAAAACCGCAGATGCATTGAGAAACAAACTTAAGGAGAAAGGAGTCATTCTGGTGGATACACCTGAAGGTGTCAAGTGGAGATGGATTCGTAAGAATGCCCAGATTGGAGCCTAAATATAAAGGCACCTGCAAACATCACGCGCGCGCCGCGCCATTTGTCGGTAACTGGAGTATATTACAGAGTTGCGATTAATTAGCCATGAGCTATCATTTATATTTCTGAGACATAGTGAACTCGCCCGACACTAATTCTTTGAAAGTACCATTCTTCAGTCTAATCTTGAGTGAGCCAGTTTCTGTCACATCCACAGCTTTTCCTATGAAAACTTCACCAAAACTAGTTACTTGGACTTGTTTCCCCAGAAATGATGCAAGGGTTTTCCATTCCTCTAGTAGGAAATCCCAATCTCCTTGCTGGAAACGATTATAATCATCGTCAAATTGGCGGAGTAATTTCATTAGGAAATCTTTCAAATCGATTGAATGCCCTAGCTCGTGTTTCAAAGATGTTGCATTTTTTCTCAGATTTTCTGGAAAAGCTTGTAGATCTATGTTTGCATTAATGCCCACACCTATGATCACAAACTCCACATTGCCCATTTTTGTGCAGGCTTCGGTGAGAATGCCACAGATTTTTCTACCTCTCACAAGAACATCATTAGGCCATTTAACTTCTGCATTCAAGCCAAAAGCATCTTTTAACATCCTTGCAGCTGTCAATGACATTATGAAAGTCAGCTTCAAGGTATCCTCCGAGGTGATTTGTGGTTTCAATATTATTGAGAACCAGATTCCTCCTCTTGGAGATATCCATCGTCTTCCAGTTCTGCCCCTTCCAAGGGTTTGTGTTTTGGCGAGGACAACTGTTTTTTCCTCTACACCCTTCTTTGCAATTTCTTTTGCCAATTCATTTGTAGAAGATATCTTATGATAGGAGTGAATGGTATAACCAAAAGTAGTGCGTTGGATTTGAGATCGTGTTTCATTATGATCTAAGGGCAATTCGAGAGGCTAGTGTTCACATAATTCTATTAAAACATTTCCGGTACTCTTTGGGTGAAGAAACGCTATCTTCCCACCTCTGATACCTGCTCTCGGCTTCTCATCTATCATGATGACGTCTTGTCTCTTTAACTGCTCTAGTATTTTTTCTATATTCTCAACCCTGAAAGCAACATGATGGATTCCTTGACCTCGTTTCTTCAGAAATTTCCAAATTGGGCTTTCCTTGTCCAGCGGTTCTAGTAACTCGATCTCAGTTTCTCCAACCTTGAGGAAAGCTGCTTTAATCTTGTGCTGTGAAGATTTCATGGTTTTTTCAAGCTTTAATCCTAAGAGCTGCTCATAGAGAGTTAATGCTTGGTCTATCGAGTTTACAGCAATTCCAATATGTTCCAGTCCAACAATCATCTCTAACATCACGCCTGCAAATTTGGTACCTGTGAAATATAAAGGATAAAACTTACCGCGTGAAAATTCTTTTAAACATTCAACTTCAATAGCTGAACCAGGTAACAACATTGGAGTATCAAATTAAGTACAGGCCATCATATTCTATGCTAACTGTAAAGCTCGAACAAGACGAGATCATAACTGCGGAATCAGGTGCTATGACTTATATGGGCCCGAACATAGAAGCTCACACTCGAAGACGAGAGAAAAGTATTCTGGGAAGTATAGGTCTAAAATTACTCGGTCGTCAGTCCTTCTGGGTGAATGATTACACGGCGGAAAGAGGATCTGGTGAAGTAGCTTTTGTCGCTGCTCCCGTAGGGGACATCGAAACATTAGACGTGAAACCTGACCATGGATTCATAATACAAAAAAGCGCTTACATAGCATCAACCCAGGATGTGGATTTGGACGTTAAATGGCAAGGCTTCACTAAGGGGCTTTTTGGACAAGGATTATTCATGATAAAGGTTTCAGGCGATGGTAATCTTTTCATAAACACTTTTGGTGCTATTGACAAACATGCTCTACAAGCCAAAGAGACTTTAATTGTGGATAACTTTCATCTAGTAGCCTTCAGTGACTCATGTAACTACAAGGTGAAAAAATTCGGGGGATTAAAAGAGACCCTTCTGGGTGGCGAGGGCCTAGTAACGGAGATCAGGGGTCCTGGAGATGTCTACATACAGACGAAAAACTTGAGAGAATTTGTTGAATGGCTTTGGACATTGCTTGGACCTAGAGTAAAATCAAGATCAAGGTAGCACTTACGGGCCACTGAGAAATCCTATCAAGTATAGCAAAGCTAAAAAGCCCACACAGACCAAAAACAACGCTATGATTGAAAAAAAAAGGGAAAGAATCTAGATGGCAATCAATTTAGATCATCTATTGATTCAAATAGTGATTTCCACGATTGTAATATCACCCTGTCTATGGCTTGCTGGAAAGGCACTTGTTGGGAAAAAAGCAAAACTTACGGATGCAATCTGGATAGTGATTCTTGGAACAGCAGTTGGCGCGATCTTTGGAGCTTACTTCTATGGAATCCTCGCAGCAATTGTGCAACTAATACTTTGGCTTCTAATAGTGAAACACTTCTTCGACACTGGATGGCTCAAAGCACTAGCCATCTCCATCATTGCCATAGTAATATTCGCCGTAGTGATTGCAGTCTTAGCAGTCATTGGATTCGGAATCTGGGCGCTATTCTCATAGGCTCAATAGAGAAATTCTTCAACTCCCTTATTTCTTTATGAGCTATATCTTATTTTATGAAACGAGAAGATTGGTTTAATTTCAAAGTTTCACCCTTATATATTACTTTCATGTCTTGTGCGCGCAAAGTAGTTTTTTACAATTCACCAATCTTTCATCGTACACAAGTATAGTCTACTTGCAAAAATAAGCGTCGTCCTAGCAAAGAATTTTAGGGTTCGGAAGTTTCTAAACAATTAGTAAGCTTTCGTCTCCAAATCTATTAGGAATAGGTCCAGCCCTGCTAGTAAGTTTCGGAAAGCTATGCGCGCGCGAAATTACTTTGACACTTTCACCATCATTATTAATGGTCACTTACTAAAAGCGTCAAATTCGAGCGTAACCTAGGTCTGCGTGTGTGTATGCGTGCGCCCTAGATCTTGGGTTATAGGGCGTAAACGCTAACTTATTATCACGTTTTTGTTAAACAAAAAGAAGAGGCAATGTTTCAAAATTATACATTACACGATCTAACAGTGTCTCGCTGACATTTGGACCGCTTATAGTAGAAAGTTTTCGTATGAGTCCATATGTTCCCAAGATTCTCTTAATTCTACTAATGCTAATCACCCCTGATTTTGTCTTTCAGATAAGAATAGCCTAAATCAGTTGTTAATGCTGCACATAACCTAAGCACATTTAAAAGACCATTGACATTAACTGCTTGTTTCACTAGAAAAACGTAACTCAGTAGATTAGATGCTGAATAACCATTAAATGAGTCAACAACTTCATTCAAATCGACATTTATGTCTATAGTTGCGTCGTCTTGCTTTCCAGGAATAGTTTTTATGTAATCTACACTTCTGT
>JAUWDF010000238.1 GCA_030608925.1 Candidatus Bathyarchaeota archaeon
AAAAAGCTGTCATAACTGTTCCCGCTCACTTCAATGATAACCAACGCCAAGCCACAAAAGACGCGGGAGAAATTGCAGGTTTCGAAGTGAAGAGAATCATAAACGAACCCACGGCAGCCTGCTTGGCATTTGGTGTTGACAAATTAGAAAAAGAAATGAAAATTCTAGTCTTTAGCTTTGGTGGTGGCACCCACGACGTGACTGTAATGGATTTTGGTAAAGGAGTATTTCAAGTACTCTCAACAAGTGGTGACACAAAAATTGGTGGAACAGATGTAGACAAAGCTGTGATGGATTATGTTATTGAGGAGTTTAAGAGACAAACAAAAATTGACTTAACTAGTGATAAAGCTGCGGAAGTAAGATTAAAAGAAGCTGCTGAAAGAGCAAAAATTGAGCTGTCTGCTCTTTTATCCACAGATATTGATCTCCCTTTCATAAGCTCCGATGACTCTGGACCCAAGCACTTACACTTGAAGCTCACCAGGGCTAAGCTTGAAGGTCTTGCAAAGCCAATAGTGCAAAAAACTGAGAAGACTATGATACAAGCCCTAGAAGATGCGAAACTAACTCCTAAAAACATAGACAAAATTATTCTAATTGGTGGAATGACTAGGATGCCCCTTGTGCAGAGCTTCGTAGAGAGCCTAATGGGCAAGTCTCCTGAGAGAGGTGTTGATCCAATGGAATGTGTCGCAGTGGGTGCAGCTATACAAGCTGGGGTACTGACTGGGGAGGTAAAAGATCTATTGCTACTAGATGTTACTCCTTTGACCCTGGGCGTGGAAACCCTTGGTGGAATACTCACCAAAATTATCGAGAAAAACACAACAATTCCCACAAAGAGAAGTCAAATATTCTCCACAGCAGCAGATTTCCAAACAGCTGTTACAATAAACGTGCTTCAAGGAGAGCGTTCAATGTCATCTGACAATGTATCTCTTGGCACTTTCAACCTGTCTGGCATACCACCAGCTCCGAGAGGTGTTCCCCAAATCGAAGTAACTTACGACATTGATGCAAATGGCATTCTAAACGTAACTGCAAAGGATCTAGGTACGAACAAAGCGACTAATATTACGATAACTGCTTCCACAAAACTCTCTGAAGAGGAGAAAGAGAAGATGATCAAAGAAGCGGAGAGATATACTGAGCAAGACAGAAAGAAAAGGGAGGAGGTTGAGATGAGGAATAACGCTGACAATTTAATTTACACGGCTGAGAAAACCAAGAAAGACCTGGATGAAAAACTCACAGAAGAACAGAAGGGCAAAATTAATGAAGCCATATCAACCCTGAAAGACGCTCTTGCTGGTAGTGACTTGGAACAAATAAAGAAAAAAATTGATGAGCTTACGACACTTCTCCAAAATATCGGAACTGCGATTTACCAACAAGTCGCTGCCGAGCAGGCAAAACAAGCAAACCAAAAAGAACAGACAGCAGGAAAAACCTCAAAAAGTGGCAAAAAAGTCGTTGACTCAGATGATTACAAAGTAGATGACTCATAAGAGATAATTCTCTTAGTGAGACAGACTTAAGGTTAGAAAAATGCCAGTTAAAAGGGATTACTATGAAGTATTAGGTGTTTCTAAGTCAACGTCAGAAGATGGTATCAAGGATTCATACCGGAAATTAGCTATGCAATACCATCCCGACAGGAATAAGTCACCTGATGCAGAAGAGAGGTTCAAGAAGATATCGGAAGCCTATGCAGTGCTTTCAGACCGAGAGAAGCGCAGACAATACGATCTACTTGGTCATGTAGGATTTGATCAACGCTACACCACTGAAGATATATTTCGGGGAGTGGATTTCGGGTCAATATTTAAAGACTTAGGCTTTGGATTTGGATTCGAAGACATATTCTCCTCGTTCTTTGGTCGCCGTAGCTATGGGAGGAGAGTGACTAAAGGACGAGACATAGCATTTGGACTTGAGATCAGTTTAGAAGAAGCTGCTAAAGGCGTAGAGAAAGAAATTAAAATATCAAGAGTAGAGAAATGCGACGTTTGTAGCGGGACAGGTGCTAGTTCCAAAGACAGAATTAGAACCTGCCCAAGATGCAAAGGCAATGGCAAGGTTCAGAATATACGAAGAAACGGTTTTTCAATGTTTGTCCAAGTAACATCCTGCCCTTCCTGCAAAGGTAAAGGCAAAATCATAGATACTCCCTGTAGAAAATGTCGAGGAACAGGATTAGAGAAGAAACCTCGAACGATTACAGTAAAGGTTCCACCTGGGATAGATGGTGGTTATCAGCTGAGACTCCGAGGGGAAGGTGAAATGCCTGTTGAAGGATATCCTGGAGACCTGTATGTTGAAATCAACGTAACACACCACAAGGACTTTAAAAGAATTGGAGACAACCTTTTACACGATCTGAAAATAAGCTTTCCTCAGGCAACCTTAGGAACAAAAGTAACTGTTCCTACACTCGATGGGAACACTCAGGTGAAGATCCATCGTGGCACCCAACCTGGGGAAATAATCAGACTTAGAGGGAAGGGTGTGCCCCGACTTCAAGGATATGGAAGGGGTGATTTACTGATAAAGATTGACATATCAGTTCCTAAGAAGCTGACAAAACAGCAGAAGACCCTTCTCG
>JAUWDF010000083.1 GCA_030608925.1 Candidatus Bathyarchaeota archaeon
GATTAGAAATATATTTCTGATGGCAATCCCTGCTATAGCACTCAGCTCACTACTTTTTGCTATAGCTCTTGATTGGATAGCCACAATTCCTGCCATGATCCTTACCATGCTAGGCTTTCAGCTGTTAGAAACAGCGTGCCCAATGGTATGTGGCAGCTATCTAAAGAATGAGGAAAGAGCCACAGGAAAGCAGTTGTGCGACACTATTTCTGCAATTCCAGCTCTGATTGCTCCAATGGTAGCAGCAATTCTAATAACAAGGTTTGGTGGGCTATATGCAGAAGGAATTCGTCCCCTTTTCTTCTTGCAAGCCATAGGATTTGTACTAGTTCTCAGTTTCACATACAGATTTTATTTTGATACTGGAGGACCAAAAGCATCCTCCATATCTTCAGGATTTACCCGCAGTATAGGACAAGTTTTCAAGAAGGGCACTGCAGTAAAACCGTGGGCACTATACATCTTTCTGTCATCTACTACGCTTTACACGAGCATGACATATCTTTCCGCTTTTATCACTGAAGTGAAACTTGGAGATGAATTCATTGTGGGAGGTATGACTACGGCGTCGATGGTGCTGCCTTTGCTAATTTCCCTTCTGCTAGGAAGAGCAGCAGACACATTCGGAAGAAAGAGAGTGCTATACGTAACCATCCCATTATACTGTACATCGATTTACATGCTAATCTACGCTCAAGATTCATCAATGCTTCTAATCTCAGGAGTCTTACAAGGGTTCTACCTGTTATCAGCCGTAACCCAAGGAGCAATTACAGCCGAATTGGTACCAGTTTCTCTTCTGGGAAGATGGTATGGAATACTGAATCTCCTTAAAGGATTAGCAAGTGTTACAGCGCCGGTAATCGGCGGTTTTATTTGGACAACTATAGGCCCCAATTATGTTTTCTTCTTTATGATTCTAATCGAGGCATCAAAAATGATTATTCTTTGGCTGTTAATACCTGAAACACTCAAAAGACCAAAGGTTGTCATGTAGCAGTTTATAGAAGTCAAATAAATAGGATAGTAAGCGCAGGTGTAAAGGTGACTATTGCGATTTGATCCCTACGCTAAGTGGAGATATCACCCAATCTCCTCTTTGCACGCGCGCCTCACGCCATGAGGTTCGCTACCCTTCCTAAGATGCACACGCGCATCTGAAAGTTTAGTTCTCCAATAGCAATTTACTTGTTAAGCGCCTACGCGTTCTGCAACTTCGGGTAAATTAAGCGAAATAAGTTTAGCCTTGGTTGGAGTGCCATTCCATGCCCATCCTCGGGCTTGATAGTAGTCATCAAGCATTCTTTCGAATTCACTTCTCTTAATTCTACTGCCTTTTGAAGCTCCTTTTGGAGTAGGTTCCTCGAAGATTCGTGGAGGTAGAGTGTCATCATTTCTATCCAAGCCTTCCTGTGTGTTGAATGATCTCTGCAGATTGTATACTCGCTCTCCTATGTTGAAAAGATCACCCACACCGAGTTCCATGCCTGTTACCGCCTTCACCATTTCCGGGTAGGCTTCAGCGAAGAACATATGTCTTGTGAACTTGCACACTCCAACTATGTCATACAAAGTCATCAAATCTTCGTGCACCTTAACTTCATATCCTTTATTTTCAGCTGAAAATCTATCTACGCCATCGAATTTCCACCATTTGCCGACAAGCTCAGTTCCATAAACCACTGCAGTTAAGTGATCTCCTCCACGTACAGCAACAGCTGTCGCCAAACCTGCTCCTTTTATTCCTCTAACGTCGTAGGCTGGCAATTCAAGCCCTTTTGAATGGATGGCAAAGTAGCTTGAGCCTTTACCAAGTTTCTCGCTTGCCGCTTTTACTCCGTTTGACAAAAGGATTCCAGTTTTTCCTTCGTGAAAGGCCATTTTTCGTAAAACTTCAAGAGTTGCCTCTATATCTCCAAATCTTAATTCAAGACCATCTAAATCTTCCTTTGTAAGGAGCTTTTTTTCAAATGCTTCCATAGCCCATGAAATAGTAAGTCCTGCAGATATTGCATCCAATCCATAAAGATCGCACATCATGTGAATGTGACATAATCCTTCAATGTCATTGATTTCCAGATTTGCTCCTAGCGAATACAATGTTTCGTATTCCGGCCCATCGAGTTCAGTGCCTGCATATTTTCCCTCATTAATTCGAACAATTCTACCACAAGGTTTTGTGCAGTTTGGGCACGGTTTGTTTCTAACCGTGTATTTTGGTGACCAATAGTAGGGGTCTAATTGGTCTAGTTCATCTTCTTTTAGGTTGTCAAAGGACTTTTGGAAGTAGCTTTGCTGCCAATTTCGACTCGGGAGGACTCCTTTGTCTTTGTTTATCCACGCGTAAAATTCACCTGTTCCATACTTCATGTCCAATTGGGAGTCATGATGTTCTCTTATGATCTTAGTCCACTTTATCACTAAATCATGTAGAGCTT
The DNA here is from genome assembly GCA_030608925.1 of Candidatus Bathyarchaeota archaeon. Taxonomy (GTDB): domain Archaea; phylum Thermoproteota; class Bathyarchaeia; order Bathyarchaeales; family SOJC01; genus JAUWDF01. Next base: position 2,439 of record JAUWDF010000083.1, read on the forward strand.
TGGGATTGGCGTATTCAACTCTAGTTGTTCCTTTTACAACAATTGCTTTTAGGTTTTTTGAGCCCATTACAGCTCCTAATCCGGTTCTAGCTGCCTGGCGTTCGTTAGAATCGATTCCAGCTATTTTTGAGAGAGTTTCGCCAGCAGGTCCAATTACAGCAGATGAGAATCCTTCATATCTCATCTTCAGCAGCTGGGCTGTTTCTCTCACATTCTTGCCCCACAGCTCATCTGCTTTATCCACTTTGACTATGTTATCTGCAATAACTAGAATCGAAGGCTTCGAGCTTTGACCTTCTATAACTAAGAGATCATATCCTGCTTTTTTCAGAGCAGGTCCAATTGAGGCACCTGCAGATGCTCTACCAAATCCTCCAGTTAAAGGAGATTTTCCCACGAAAATTGTTTTGGAAGCAGTTGGTATTCCAGTCCCAACAAATAGCCCTGGGGCAACAATTAGCTTATTTCCCGTGCCAAGTGCGTTCAACCCTTTATTCATCTCTTTAAAAAGAAGGATACTTGCGAATCCCATTCCACCTAAGAACTTACGCGGCCATTCTGTTGGAAGGGTTTCCACTTTGGAAGATTGTTTTGCCAGGTCTGCTCTCAAGATTCTATTTGAGTATCCTTTCACTAGTTTCAGCAACCTCTCACACTTTCATTTCCTCAAACCATTTTTTAAGCACGACAGTAGGCTTACCAGCCTTATCACAAATTACCTGTTTCGCTGGTGGTTTCGCCATGTAGAAGGGGATTCTCTTTGCGATTCTTTCTTCATAGGTTGGCACGAGTTCATTTTTGTAGAATACTCCTAGTGGTATTCTGTTGCCCCATTCGCTAGCTTTTTCTATTGCTCTTAGAGTTTTTTCCAGCTTTTCTTCAGGATTCCTTACAACAGGATCCCAACCTGTTTCTTCTTCCAACTTGAAGATCCTTGGATTTGGCTTTCCCGTTTTCAAGTCTTTTCTGTCTAGACCTTCGTACCAGTTTTTTGTGTTGATGTTGTTGTAGGTAGGACAGGGTTGTTGAATGTTGACAAGGGCTAAGCCTTTATGTTTTATAGCTTGAACCAGCATGTTCTTCAAATGTTTCACGTCGTATGCATAGGCTCTCGCAATGAACGTGTAGCCTGCAGCAAGTGCTAGCACGATTGGATTGATTGATGCGTTAATGTTAGGGTTTGGAAGGGATTTTGTCTGGAGACCTAACTTCAAAGTAGGTGACGCTTGCCCCTTTGTTAGGCCATAAACTGCGTTGTCATGGATAACGTAGGTTATGTCTATATTTCTTCTGCCTGTGTTGACGAAGTGACATGCACCAATCCCAAGACCGTCACCGTCTCCTCCCATTGCTATTACCTCCAATTCAGGGTTAGCTATTTTAATTCCTGAAGCAAAAGGAAGAGTTCTCCCATGTAATGTATGTACACCATTTGCATTTGTGAAGTGGGGAGTTTTACCGGAGCAGCCAATTCCTGACACTATCACTACTTTGTAAGGTTCCAGTTGCAGCTCAACAAGAGCCATCTGTAACGCTGAGTGAATGCCAAAGTTTCCACAGCCAGGGCACCAGTCAGCGAAAATAGGAGTTCTATAATCCGACATCTTAGGACCCATGAGTTAAAACCTGCCTCTTGTCAGCCTTACCGCGAAGAATCTTCTTTACTGCCTCATAAACCTCAGTGGATGTCATTGGTCTCCCATTATATTTGAGAACACGGTAGTCTGGATCAATACCTGTTTTTTCTTTGGTCAGACCTGCGAGTTGCCCCGAGTAATTCATTTCGACTGCAATTCTTATCTCAGCTTTCCTCAGAATTGCACCAATCTCTTTCTCAGGAAATGGATGCAGTAAACGGACCTGCAAAAAAGCCATTTCGTACTCTTCTCTTTCAAGGTTTTTCATGGCTTCCAAAATAGCTCCTTTTGGTGAGCCCCAACTCAAAATGATGAATTTAGATTCAGGCTTTCCGAAGAGTTTCAGCTTCTGCGTGAAGGGAATCTCCTTGTCAGCTTTCTTCAGTTTCATCATTCTTTTTTCCATCATCAGAATTCGGTTGAACGGCTCTTCACTTATATGACCAAGCTCATCATGTTCATCTCCAGTATACCACATGACAGATCCTTTAGTTCCCAGAAGGGCTCTGGGTGAAACGCCTGTTTCAGTAAACTTGAACCGCTCATATTGATTACTTTCACTACTAGGACTACTGGTTAAATTCCCTCTTTCTATTCTTACTTGGTTAAGATCGAAGAAGGGATAACTTTGAGTACTGTTGGCTAAAGCCTTGTCCACAAGGTGGACCACCGGAACCTGGAACCTCTCCGCGTAGTTGAACGACTTGGCAGCATCAAAAAAACATTCCTTTATGTCTCCAGACGCTAGCACAATCCTGGGAAATTCACCGTGGCCTGCGTGAATCACAAATCTTAGGTCGTCTTGT
>JAUWDF010000215.1 GCA_030608925.1 Candidatus Bathyarchaeota archaeon
CATAAGAATAATTAGTTTTACTCTACTCTCCCTCATCCCGAGCGCGAATTTCATCAGAGTCGCAGGTTTACGCAATCTAAGAGTCGCAGGTTTACGAAAATGATGGTGTTGGCGCCGCCGGTAGGACTCGAACCTACGACCGACTGGTTAACAGCTTCAGCCTCTGACTAATCAATCAGAGTCAGCTGCTCTACCGGACTGAGCTACGGCGGCAACGTGTCGATTATTTTGACAGAGCTGGAGATATTAAGATTTTCATTCTAACAAAAGAAAGCTCGTTTAAAAACTGGAAAACCTTAATTTTACAACCGTTCTTAGAGATAAGAGCGAGGGCCCGTAGCTCAGTACGGCCAGAGCGACAGGCTCATATTCGACATGAGGAGAGACCTGTTGGTCGGGCGTTCAAATCGCCCCGGGCCCACTATTCTTGACATATTAGTGTGTATATGCAGTAAAGGCTGGCGTCTCAAGTTGGTGCTAGGATGATGGTTTGTTGAAACGAGAGTATCCTCCCCGACCTATCATAGGTGTTGGTGCAGTGATAATGCACACTGATCAGGTTTTGCTAGTAAGGCGTGGTTCTGAGCCGGGTAAGAACCAGTGGAGTGTACCAGGAGGACTGGTTGAACTCGGGGAGACAGTTCATGAAACTATAGTGCGTGAAGTCAAAGAAGAAACCAACCTTGACATCGAAGTCTATGGTCTAATTGACGTTGTGAACAATATAGTTCATGATAAAGAGGGGAGGTTGCGTTTCCACTTCGTTATCTTAGATTTTTTTGCTCTTCGGAAGGGAGGCAAGTTACAGGCTGGAAGTGATGTTCGAGAGGTAAAGTGGGTTCCCTTGAATCAAGTGAAAAAGCTCAACTTGACAGGGATTTTCAGAGATTTTCTCGAAAGGAATCAGGGAAAAATGCGGCAATTCGCCACGAATGCTACTGCACTCTAAGCGCGTGTGAGGGAACTGCGTTCTTAGATTTATGAAGTTGAGTTTTAGTTCGCAGATTCAGATTGTCCTTTCATAGAGTTTTTGACTCTGAGAGTTGAGTGTTTCTCTTGTGGAATACCCCTTGAGAAAATTAGCAGCGCGTAAGCTTGTTTTAGTGATTGCTATCTCATCTTTCCTGGTTCTCTCCCTATCTGAGTCCAGTTTTGCTCAAAACTATGAACGAGTATATTTATTACAGAGGGGAGAATCCACCTTTCAACTCACAATCTCGATAACACACACACTATACGACTATTACCTGCAGAAAAGCCATCAGGCAGCCATAAGCGATCTAGACACTTTTGTAACTCCCTACTCCCTTGCCTTGGTTGCAGCAGACATAAGAACCATTTTCCCAGGCGAAGAAACCTTCGTCAACGCAGTTCTGATGATGGTTCATCAAATTCCCTACGAGGTTGTAGCTGAAACCAAATATCCTGTTGAAACGATGATTGATAATAAAGGAGATTGTGATCTTCTCTCGTACATTGCCGCCAGCATGTTGAATGCTCAAGGCTTGGATGTAGCTCTTTTCTACTACGAGCAGGAGAGCCACATGAACCTCGGCATTAATCTCCAAAACCCACCTCAAGATTCCCGCACAACAGTTTCCTATGTTGACTACCGAGGAACCCGATATTACATGGCAGAGTGCACAGGAACCGATTGGGAAAATGGTTGGAGAATTGGAGAAATGCCTCCTGAGCTAGAAGGCGCACAAATAACGGTAATTCCCCTCGAAAACGTTGAAGAGACAGCTCCAGGTCAAGTTTCATCAAATTTTGGCTCCCTCCAATCCTCCACCATTTCCCTGACGGCGTCCTCTTTCATACTATTGGAAGGCAACCCAGTGACAATTACAGGGCGAGTCACCGTTCCAGATTCTAACATAACCGTATCACTATATGCAGCCACAAGCAACAATTGGCACCTGCTAGGAACGACTCAAATAGATTCTAACGGGCGATACACCTTCTCATGGAACCCTACGTTGTGGGGACAATATCATCTGAAAGCTAGCTGGCCAGGAGATGATGAATACGCAGGGGCAGACAGCAGCGCTGTTTCAATATACGTTCTCCCAAGGTTTCTAGTCTTTGCCTTTGGTGGTGCACTGGTACTAACCGTGATTGGCGTTGTTATATTTCTAATCTATAGAACTACCCATCCCGAAGAAACACAAACCTTCGAAGCCGGCCAAGACGTATATTCATAAGACTTTAGAATACCGCGCACGTTATGCATGTTCTGCAAGAATCTGGACTTGCGTCCAATCATTTATACTGAAAACTTGTATAACAGAAAAACCCTTTTGAAAGATCGATGGTGCTACAGATGAATTGGCCAAACGAAAAAGACTTACAAGTTCTACACAATATGACCAAGAAACAATTGCTTGGACTATTCTTTTTGCATATCAAGAATCTTTGGAGGGTAGATGGTCTATATTTCCTTGGGATAGAAGAAAAGTTTGGAACAGAAGAAGCTACAAGAATCGACGCCAACTGCTGGAAAACAATGGGTAAGATCGAGGCAAGAGAACTGAAGAAAGCCCTAGACATGAAGGAAAACGATATCCATGCCCTAATTCAGGCCCTACATATCACAAGCTGGGCATTATATCAAACCGAGAAAAAATCTGAAACAACAGCGGAAAGAGGATTGTTCCAAGTAACACGTTGCCGAACCCAAGAAACTAGACTAAGCAAAGGACTAGAGGAGTTCCCATGCAAAAAAGTGCGATTTGGCTATCTAAAAAGTTTCGCAAAGGAGTTCAATCCAAAAATCCAAGTAATC
>JAUWDF010000097.1 GCA_030608925.1 Candidatus Bathyarchaeota archaeon
TTTAATTAACATTGCTACGAAAACAGCGAGTATGCGTCAAGAAAGTAAAGGTTAAATTCTACCCTTTTTTGTTTCTTCAGGAATTAGAACCGCATTTATTATACCGTGCTGTCCAGGCCTCGAGGTTACACGGGCAAGTCCCAATTTGGTTTCTAGAATTGTTCCTTTGGTGATTACACGTCGCCGGTCATAGTTTACGTTTGCAGGATTCCTCACCACACGCACAATTTCTTCCCGGTCTGTTCTTCCTGTCGAAGGGTTTGAAATGCTTCCTTGTTTCTCGCGGAGTGCTCTAGTCTTCAGGTTGCCACCGTGCCTACGAATTGTCTTCAGTTTCCTTTCGCCTAAGGTTGTTTGTGTGGGATAACTGCCTCGTTCAAAGCGACGTTTCTTACGACTAGCGCTTTTGCGACCACCTGATGACTTTTTTTTGCGTAAATTTCCGTGCCAAACTGACAATTATGTGTCTCCTGTGAAAGCTTGATGAGATTATCCAAGTTTTGCATATAAATCTAGCGCTATTTCTCCTTTGGGCTCTGATCAGATCCGAAAATCTTCTTTAGTTGACGCTTCATTCCTCGCAAGTCGTGGGTGAAACCGAAGTAATCAGCAAAGAATTGGGTTGTGCGTAGTGTTTTGGTCCTTCCTACACCTTCTCTGACAATTAGTCCTAGTTCCTCGAGTTGTTTCAGATGACCATAAACATGTTGACCACGTACATTGAGCACTTGCTTTTGAGGAACAGGTTGTCTATAGGCGATATAAGATAGAGTCTTTAGGGGACCAACTGTTAGAAGGGGGCGTATAGCTAATCTCTTGACTCGTTGTGAGTAGATGGGTTTTAGTTGCAGCACAAAACGTGAGTCTTGAAGTTGCATGATTTCCAGACTCGTGTTTCGACTGTCATATTCTTGTTTCAGAGCAATTGCAAGTTGTTTAGCCAGGTTTCTAGAGCGAGTTTTAGCGACAGATGCAAGCGTTTTTAGATCTAATGGTCTCCCAGCTACATATAGTGCTGCTTCTGTTAATGCTAGACGCTGCTGCCATAGCTTGGCCTCTTTAGTGGATGCATCAGGCGGGGCTTGCGGGACTTCCATCGAAAGGCATCTCCACATTCATTGATATGTAGATCTCGCCTAATTCTTCTTCTTGCCACAACCAGATCATTTGTCTTTGAGCTAGGAAGAGGAGTAGAATGAAGGTCCGTATTGCTTCTAACTTCTTCCTCTTTATAATTAGGCTTGTGAAGTTCAAGAAGGGCTTGCCTTTGATCAAGAGCTCAATTCTTTGGAATAGTTTTTCCATCATGTCTTCGATTTCCATTAAATATCGATCTATTTCAGGGATGATTTCTGTAGGTGGTGGTAGAATGGGCTCTAAGCGAGGCTTCAAGGGGAGAAGTTTCTCACCTTTTAAAACAGAATCCAACGCTACCAAGAGCTGCTCAATTGTGGTTGATGTAAGTTCATAACGAAGGGGAAGGAACAATGGCGGAGGGATGAATTCTAGTTTAGTTTTAGAAATAACAGGTGGTTCTTCTAGCTTTAACAGAAGTTTAGATTTCATGAGGTATATAAAAGCGGAAGAATCCAACGCTACTCCTGATGCGCGAAAATCAACCTCGCCATACTTTCTCATTTCCTCTAAGAAAGATATCAATAGAAAGGAAATGTTGATTTTCCAAGGTTTCACTTTTTCTAGTTTATGAAGCTCAAAGAGCACATTCCAAGGTGGTTGTAGATAGAAAGGTTTGCGCATAGTCATTAGGCTTTTGCCTCCGAGAATACAGCTGAAACTACGTTGGAAACTCCGTCCCGCTCATATACGCCATATACTCTTTGTGCTTTGTGAACCATTTCAGGTTTCAACGTGACCACTATGAACTGAGCTTTTTCAGCCTCTTCAGATAGAAGCTCCCCCAGTTTTCCAATATGGAAAGCATCTAAGTGTGCGTCAGCTTCGTCGAGTATGTAGAAGGAAGCTGGTGTGAATTCTTGTATGGCAAACAGGAAGGCAACTGCTGAGATTGATCTTTCTCCTCCGCTAGCTCCGGTTACCAGTATCGGGGGCTTGTTGGGAAATTCGACTATCATATCGATGCCTCCAGTGAAGGGTTCCTCAGAATTCTCTAGGGTAAGTTCAGCCTGACCTTTACCTGTCATCTTCGAGAAGTATTTCACGAGGTTTTTGTTAATCTTTTGAAAAGCATTCATGAAAACTGAGCGTTTCTTAAGTTCGATCTCGTTCATGAAAGCAACAATTGCTTGCTTTTCATGTTCCAATTCATTCATGCGTAAGGATAGTTCCTTGTAACGTGACATCTGGTCAGCATAATGGGATAGGGCAAGCTGATTTACAGCGCCCAAGCGTTCAATTTCGAATTCCATCAATCTTAGGACAGCTTCAGCTTCTTCTAGCTGTCTAGAGGTTAAGGAGATTGCTTTGTCAAACCCACATTCCTGTAGTTGTTTTCTGCAACTGTCCAATTCCAGACGCAATGTCTGAAGTGAGAGTTGAAGTTGATTGCGAAGATTGTCAGCCAGTTCGTACTCGGCATCGATTTTCTTGAGTTCTTTATCAACATCGTCAATTTGAGCAGTAAACTTCTTTGCTTCCTTTCGGGCACCTAAAACAGTGCTAGATAGTTCTTCTCTAGAGCTTTCTAGTTCGAGAAGCTCTTCCTTTATCTTCGCTTTCTCTACTAGTGCATGCCCAACCTCGCTCTCAATGACTCCTAGTTGTTTTTCCACCTTTCTGAGCTGAACTTTGACGTTTTTGTGGCTCAATTTCAAAACGTTTTCATATTGCGATTGTAGAGTCGACATTGATGTTTTTACAGTGCCAAAATCCTGCCTTAACACAATAATCCCTTCCCCTAGCTTATCCCTTTTTATTTCTAGCTTTTGAATGTTAGTTGGCTCGGTTTTTCGTCTCAACTCGCTTATCTTACTTCGTAGATTCAGCATTTCTTTTTTAATGGCGTGGATTTGTGCTTTTTTTAGGCTGATTTCTACTTTTTCTTCACCCAGTTTTCTCTGTACGCCTTTGATGTAGAAGCTTACTCGTCTAATGTTTCGCTTTGTAGTTTTGATACTTCTCGTCACTCGTGCGATCTCAGCATCAAGAGTTGCTGTCGCTTCGGATAATCTAGTTATCTCATCCCTAGTTTGCTCTATCTCTCCTTCGAAGAATGAAACATCTTTCCCTCTCTTTTCCAAATGTTCTTTGAGGGCCTTTACAGCTTCATCCAGATTCTTGAGAGCGGACTCGCTTGGGATTATTGTGGAGAAGTCAATGGGTGCTCTGAAAAAGCCACTTTCCAGTCCTCCTCCTGCTTCATAGACATCGCCTAGTACAGTTACGCTTCTGTATCCTCTTCGAGAGGCATCCAAGGCTGTCTTGTTGGTCTTGGCAACAAGAGTATCTCCAAAAACGAAATTAACAGCTGGTTCATATTCTCTAGCACATTTGACAAAAGCTGTCGCTGGACCCTCCACATTTCGTATATCAGGTGTGTTTGCCGGTTTCTTGGAAAGCCCTTTCACAGGGATTATTTTGACTCTACCAAGTTTTAAACGCTTCAAGGTTTCAGTGCATGTAAAGGCAGCGTCAAAGTCACGTACTACAAGTGCATCTAACCAACCTGCTGCAGCAGCTGATAGTGCTTGTCGGTATCGCCTTTCAAATCGGATTAGATTCTTAAGACGCCCGTAGACACCAGTTATTACTCCTATGTCGCTCAATTCCTCTATATTACTTAATGCGTTTTCTTGTGCAGCGACGGCTTCTGCAAGTTCCCTTTGGGTCACAAACTCTATAACTGCTTCGCGTGCAGTTCCTGCGATCTTTCCTGCTTCATCAATCTCTTTTTCAACTGCTTCTTTCTGAAGGTTTCTACGTTCAAGTGATTTATGTAGATTCTTCAGTTGCGTTTTTTGTTCCTTCTGGACTTCTTTCAAGTCAGTATGGGATTGTTGAAGCTCAGGAAGAGTATTCTTGAACTTCTCGTTTCGGGTTTTCAGATCTCCTAGTCTGTGAACCAGTAATCTTCTGGATGTCTGCCTGCTAGCATAATCAGTTTTTAAACTAGTGAGGTCTTGGTAAAGCAGGTCTAGTCTCTGGTTACTAGCATGTATTTCTTTGCTATTTTCTCCAATATTTTGCCACAGTTGAGTGGCTTCATTAGAAAGGGTGCTATGTTGGTTTTGTTTTTCGTCTATTTCTTCTTTTAATCGGTCACGTTTTCCCTTTAGTTTCCGAATTTCCTTCCGGTTTTCTGTAATTTCCTTATGCATTGAATCAATCTGTTGAAGGTCGTTTTCCCTAACTTTTCTTAATCCTTCTAAAGTTGTGGTTCCAGCACCTGTTTTTGTTGATAGTTCTGTCAGTCTGGATTTCAATTCTCCTATTTTTATCTGGACTTCAAGAACTCGCGAACCGCCT
>JAUWDF010000006.1 GCA_030608925.1 Candidatus Bathyarchaeota archaeon
GCTGTACGAGGTTGGACAAAGAATGGAATCCCAACCGTTAAGAAACTTGAAGAACTAGGTCTGGAGGAGTTCACAAACATAGTGAAGAAAGGAGAAAAGTAGATGCCAACTCTTCACGAAAAGAAATTTGTATCAGGGGACCCTGAAAAATGCATCGGTTGTTGTATTTGCGAATATGCTTGCTCCATGGTGAACGAGAAAACCTTCAATCCAACAAAGTCTCGAATACGAGTCATACGCCTTGGGCCTCTTGTGAATCTAGCCGTAGCATGTAGACTTTGCGAAGATCCAGCATGTGTTATTGCCTGCCCAAGAGACGCCTTAACTCAAGAAGAAAACACGGGTATAATCATGGTTGATGATGACAAATGCAACGGATGCGGTTGGTGCATCGAAGCATGTGACTATGGTGCAATCATGCTGCACCCAGATAGGAAAGTTGTGTACGTTTGCGATACATGCAAGGAATATGAGAAACCCCAATGCGTGGAATGGTGCCCTGAAGAAGCATTAGATTTTGTGACAGCTGATGTCCTTGCTCAAAAAGCCAGACGAACAGCGGTGAAGAAGCTATTCAGTGAGAGTGTGGAAGAAGCTTCAAAGTAAGACATACATATTAGTCCAAGGGAAAACCCACTGTGAAAACAGAGGAAAAGAAAAACGATCAGCAATTTTTATCCATCAACCCAGAGAAATGTATAGGATGCAGTATATGCGAGCTTGCATGCTCCTTAGAGAAGGAAGGAAAACTTAACCCTCTGAAGTCTCGAATTCGCATAATTCGAGGTCCACCTTTCATCCACGTTGCCATCACTTGCAGACAGTGTCAAGACACTCCTTGTATAAGAGCCTGCCCAAAAGAAGCATTATATCAATCAGAAGACACTGGAGCCATACTTGTCGATGACGAAAAATGTGATGGATGCAAATGGTGTTTGGAAGCATGCGAGTATGGTGCGATACGATATGAGCCAGAGGTCAATTCAGTCGTAATATGTGATCTTTGTGATGGAGAACCTAAATGTAAAGAGATGTGCCCTGAAGAAGCCATAGACTTGGTGACTGAAGAGTCGGATATTGCAAAGGCGTGGGTTGCCGCATCTAAGAAGTGGATTGCTGCATCAGAAAAACTCCTCAAAATGGCTAAGGGTGAAGGTGTGGCTGATTTCCTGGAAGATAGTCGAGAGATGATGGAACGAGTGGATGATAAATATAGAGAGCTTCTTCGCCAGAAAAAATAATCCCAATGATTACTTTCCCATCCGATAGCTTCAAGGTATGTTTCTCGTCATTTCATGAATCTTAAAAGAAGTTGGCTTCAACGCGTCTTTTACAGTTTTCCAGCCAATCTCAGGGTTAATTTTCTCGTCACAAATGAAAATATCTAAAGCAGCATATTTGCTTTCAGGCCAGGTGTGAATCGACATGTGTGTCTCAGCCAATATTATGAATACTGTTGTGCCAGTTGGTGAGAACTTGTGAGATGTTACCTTGACGATTTGGCTTCCCATTTGTTCAGAAGCAGCTCTTAACGTGCTAATCAAGAGGTCAACGTTGTCCAGGTCAGCTTCACATCCGTAGAGGTCGACTAATATCTCCCGTATTTGTTTCAACTCTTCACTTCCCTTCTTGTGATTCTCTTTCGCATGGTTGAGTGTTGTGGTTCAAAACCCATTTCCTCAAAAAACATCAAAGCTTCGTAATTTGCAGCGCCTGCAATGAGGTCTATTCTGTTTATATGTTTTTCTTGGAAGAAGCGATCTGCAAACTCTAGTAGTTTCCTCCCGAATCCTTGATGACGATGTTCAGGCTTGACTATAATACTTTTGACATATCCAAATCTTTCTCCCGTATTTCTATCCTTTTCCATTCTCAACCATAGCCATCCAACAATCTCCTTGCCTAAGACTGCAACATAGAGAAGGCTTCTCTCTTGTTTGAGAGCTCGCTGCAGTTTCTCTCTATGGTACTCCTTATCCAAGATAGGTGCTTCAGGAAAGGAGATTCTAGCAATTTCTCTTTCGAATTCCAGAGTTGAAGAGAAATCAGCCCATTTGAAATCGCGTAGAATCAGTTCCTCAGCCAAAGTTTCCTTCACCTTTTGTTTCTCGATGATTCTGAAACCTTTTATTTTTCCACATTTTGGACACCCCTGCTCCTTTAGTTCTTGAATTGTGTGAACTGTCTCGAGCGCTCCCACGTTTATTTCTTGGCCGCATCGACATTGGTACTTTCGTCGAGTTAAATTGATCTCTCCTGTGTAGAGTTTACCGTTGTAGATGGACGTAATTAGGGGTCTTGATTTTTCAGTAGTTTGTAATCTGACCATGAGGGTCGTGTTTGCAAACATCTCGGCGCCTTCGTAGATATTAAACCTAGGAATTTGCTCCATGATTGCTAGCCCCATAGCACCAAGAATCTTGTTCATAATCAGGGCTCTTTTTGGCGGTTGATGAGCATAAGCCAAGTATATTGTTCCGCCCTTTTGAGGTTTAAGAGCAGTAATAGCGCGTGACGTGAATAGAGTCAATCCTGGTGTTGTGTATGGAGGATCCGTGAACACTACATCATATTTGTGCCTTGTAGGTTTCGGAAGGCTTTTTCTGAGATCGGAATTGATGCAATTGATTGCCAGATTCTCTTTTCTTGATACAGACTGGATCGCTTGGAGTAGTCTTTGATCCACATCAATAACCGTCACTTCAACTGCAACATCTAATAGAGCTACTGCTATTGATGTAAAATCGTCGTCACCCAGGAAAATAATTCGTCTCCCCTCGAGGTCTCCCCTTTCCAGCATATATAGGGCTCTCAGAAGAGCAGTTTCAGGAGTTCCATGAGTCTGATCCAGCCAGGGTAGTGGCTTTGGTCTTCTGTTCAGGCAATCTTTGAGTTTTTCAAGTAAGGGTTTGAATTGATCTGTGATTTGAATATTCTTGCCTTCACAAGTCTTACATGTGAGTCGGCTTGGGTATAAGAATCCAAGATTCTGGGTTACATATTCTTGACCTTTAGTTGTAAGCAAAGTCCCCATTTTTCTGGTTACTAGCCCAGCTTTTTCAAGCTCGCTTATCACTGCTGCGGTTACGGGTATGGGAAGTCGAGTCAGAGATGCTAGATTCTTGGTGCTGATTTTTCGACTTCTAAAGATTTCGCGAAGTATGCTCCTTACTGCTTCTGGACCTTCTTCAAGTTTCGTTTTCTGGGATAAAACCGTTAATAAACTGTGATCTTGACTTTTTTTCAATGATGTTTCAACGCTCCAGCTCAGGACTCACCTATTGTTTGAGAAGGAAAGTACAGGGATATTTAGTCTTTGCTTAGATTTTTGTCTTAGGGAAGAGAGAGTGTAACTAGTTGATGGCTTATTCTTAGTGTTTATGTGTTGCACACTTCTACAGTAATGTTTATTAAGAAACAATATACGTGATATAGATTAGCTCTGAGCTGATAACCTTGAAATCTGAAGACCTTGTCTGCCCATATACCAATTGCGGGAGAAAATTTGAACAACCCGTTATGGTGACAGACTCCTCAAAGCTTCCCAGAGAAACCTACTACGCTTGTCCCCATTGCATGCTTAGACTTCAGCTACTTCTCGAGGATGGATCACATAGAACTAAATTGGGAAAGGTACATGTTGAACCTCTGGAAGAAACACTACTAACACATTTTAAACACAGTAGAAAAAGCACATTCACAGAAGCTGTCTCCAGTCCCTATGCCACTAGACCATCAAAAAGCTGCAAGCATTTCTTCGGTTATCTCCGCAGTCGCCCCTACAAAACTGATCTTACCGACGAGTGTGCAGTCTGCCCAAATATTGTTCAATGTTACAGTAGGAACGAGTGACATCATTCTCAAAAGCAACCTAAGTTGACAAATAGATTCTTAGATTTCGATTTTGTTCCGTGTGAAAAATAGAGACTTAAGTCGAGTTGTGTAAGAAACTTAAATATGCGGAGCCTAACACTGGGAGCTTATGGCGTCTGTTTATGAAACAGTGGTTCTTGGCATAGTCCAAGGTTTGACGGAGTGGCTGCCAGTGTCGAGTTCAGGTCACTTGGTAATAGCTAAGGAATTTATCGGTTGGCATCCTCCTGTGCTCTTCGATGTTCTCCTTCATCTTAGTACTCTTTTTGTGATTCTGATTTTCTTTCGAAGAACGGTGATGGGGATCACCAAGGCACTTCTGAAAAGGAATTTTAATTCTGTTGAAGGTAGACTCGGAGTTTTCATAGTCGTGGGGAGTATACCCACAGCTGTAATAGGTTACACTTTTAGAGAACTTTTCAAGTCATTTTTTGACAATTTGATGGTTGTTGGGTTCGCTCTCATGGCTACCGGAATTCTACTTTTCTTATCAGATCGTCGACATAGTTTCAGAGAAATGAATCATATTGACTCAATTCTTGTAGGAGTCGCGCAAGGAATCGCTCTTATCCCAGGTATTTCAAGAAGTGGAGCCACAATCTCCACTCAACTACTAAGGGGAATTGATAGAAAAGTAGCTTTTGAATTCTCATTCTTATTATCTATTCCAGCAGTTGTGGGTGGTTTTCTCATAGAGTCTTATGATTTGAGCTTGTTAATTACCAATGTGGAAGTGGTTGCAATCATTGTGGGAGTTGTTGTATCCTCTATTGTAGGCTACTTTTCCCTCAGGATCCTGCTAAAAACAATTATCAAACAAAGGTTTCACTTATTCGCCTTTTACTGTTGGGCGGCAAGTATCTTAATCATCACTTCCCAAATAATCCAACATTAATTTTAGAAAAGTTATATCTTTCCAGCTGAATATCAGAAAGGAGGAGGTATAGAAATTGCTTGAGAATGAGATGAAAGAATTCTTTAAGAACCAGATTAAACTGGAGCATCATATTGTGGAGTCAATCACTAATAGCCTGAAAAATGTTAGAAATCCAGTGGTGAAGCAGGTTTTACGAGCAATAGCATTTGACTCCCAAAAGCATGCAGGAATATATCATGCTGCCATGTCTATTTCAACCGTAACCCCGGCTTTAACTGATAAGGAATACAAAGAGTTAGAAGAAATCACAGGGAAACATATTGTTGATGAAAAAAAAGCTCTCTCTGCCCTCGACAAAATTATGCCAGAGGTAAAGAGTGACAAAATTAGATTCTTGCTGGAATCCATAGCCGCAGACGAAAGGAAACACCATGAACTTCTTGAGAAGCTTGTTGACCTTATTGTCAAGAAAGAAGCGATACTTGAAGAAGATTGGTGGGAAATCCTCTGGAAAAATGTTCCCTTCCATGGTGCACCAGGAGGATAGAATTCTTCTCAAGTCAGCCATCTTGGTCTTGAGCTCAAGTACTCTGTTAAGAATCTCGCAAAATCCTGATTTTCCCGATATGCTGGAAGAATCTCTTCATTCACCAGACATCGCGCCCCTTTGAGACTAATCCTTGAAAGTTCACCCCTGGCAGATATCTTGTTTTTATCCTTGAGTTTCGCTTTTAATAATTCGACCACATCAGAGTATTCACGCTTGATCTCCACAACCCATCTTCCATCCTCAACCCATGGACCAGACAATGTTTTTCCAGAGTTGACGTGTTTCTGAAGAAAATTTTTACATTCCTCTTTCCGGTTCAATGGTGGTCCCACATGTCTTTTAAGCAAGGGTAGTTGACGATGTTCCACTTCTACCAGAAAAACGTTTAAGTCTTGTTCATCACTCCAAACAGCGTCACGTACAACACTAAACCCGTGCTGTTTCAGAAGTTTCTCCAGAGTTCTTTTCGATCTATAAAGTTGTCCCCACAGAATATCTGGAACCCTATTAGATACTGGACTTAACATGAAGATGAAGTCTGATCTTCGATTCCTCAATACCTGGGATAAAATTCCAGCTGTAAAGGGTTTAGTTTCCGTAGGATAGAAGAATTCGATGCTAGGTTTTTGGAGGAAAGCCCTTGATGCAGCAATGAATAAGCTTAATGCGTCAGATCTTACGGCTGAAGCAGCGTTCCTTCCTTTATCAACAGGATCTACTACAACTAGTTGTTCTGAAAAGGCTTTGTCGAGTTCAGTCTTCTTGCCTTTGAAGTGACCCCCCAAGTCGATTTGAATTGGAACCTTCCAATTACCTGCTGATTTCAAGACCCCAAGAAAAGATCCGTAGAAGAGGGTTAAGAGTTCACAAATATAACCGCTGAAACCTCCCACCTTGATTTCAGCACCATAGACGCCAATGCCCTTCATGAACTTCTTCAAGATTCTAACATCGTCACAGGTTTGCTTCTTCAATAGACTTTTCATATAATCAGTGTGATATGGTGTACGATCAGTAGCACTTTTCCACTCCCCTTGCTTCACATCATAGCAGGGAACAATGTTTACTCTAGTTTCATCCACAGTAGCTTCAAGGTAAGGGTGTTCTGCAAAACGTTCTACTTGTTCCTGTCCTGCGGTCGCTTTCCGTGCAATATCAAGATAAAGATCACCTAAATCCCTCCTAGGAACTGTTGGTGGAACACGCATGAATATATCTATGTCTGGAGACTCGACGAGCCAAGTGTCTTTAGCTACTGAACCCTCCAGACGAACTACAACCACGATCTTTGCTTCTCGAGCAATCTCCTCAATCTTCAGTATAAGCTGTTTCCCAATAGCAACTATGCGCTTTTTCTCCGCAGGCTTTGGAGAGATTTTTACTTGAACTTCAGACAGAATTTGGTTGATATCTGGAATCATATGCAGCGCCTAATTCTCATCGGCAAACTTCGTTCAGGGTTGTGTACGTGGGGCCCTTGGGCGTCAGAACGCTTTTCTTAAGTTTCAAACAATTGATCTCCAAAACTCCAAACATATGGTTTGCTAATTCGTTGAGAGTTCCAACGAGTTCGACTCTGTTTCGACCTGTTCGCACCCTTGCTAAAGTAATGTGGGGTCTAAAAGCCTTTGATTCCGGAGAAAAGCCTAACTTGCGGAGGTGAGATTCTAGTTGTTGAGAAATGTTTACCAGTTTGTCTACATTTGTCTGAATACCGACCCAGATAACGCGAGGATTTCTTATTGTTGGAAAGGCACCCACTTTACAGATTTCGACGTGGAAGGAATTGAAAGAGATCTGCTCCATTTCCATGTGGATTCTGTCAACCATCTGTGGTTGGATGTTTCCTAGAAATCGCATTGTAATGTGGATATTTTGGGGGCTAACGAGTTTCAAGTTGGCTCCAGTTTCTTTCAGTTGCCTCTGAACATCCATAAGCCTTACTTGAATCTCATCATTTGCTAATTCAAAGGCAATAAAGCTGCGAATAGATTCGGGCATTCTGATGCCTTCTTTTAGTAGTTTCATCGTGAACCATTTATAAGACCTTTCAATCTACACATGAACTTAAAATAATGGAGGACAGGGGTGGCTGTGAAAAACAAGATGGTCATTGGAGTTACAGGAATGCCAGGCGCTGGAAAAGCGACCGTGATCCAAGTTGCCAAAGAGAGAGGTCACGGTGTAGTTGTCTTGGGTGACGTGGTCAGAGAAGAAACTAAGATGCGAGGGTTGGAACTTACACCAGAGAACGTGGGTCGAGTAATGATAAAATTACGCGAGGAGAATGGACCTGCAGTCGTGGCCAAGAGATGTATTCCCAAAATTGAGGAAACAGAGTGCCAGATTGTTATTGTTGATGGTATTCGTAGTCTTTACGAAGTTGACATTTTAAAGGAACACTTCAAAGCGTTTAAGTTATTAGCTATCCACTCTTCACCTGAAACACGATTCACTAGACTTTTTAAACGTAAGAGGAGCGATGATCCATCCAGCTGGAAAATTTTTCTGGAGCGTGATTGGCGGGAACTCCGTGTGGGACTTGGAAGCGTGATTGCTTGTGCAGATTTTATGTTGATTAATGAAGGAGATAGAGCATTGTTAAAGCGAGAAGTGGAAAAGGTTCTTAAGGATTTGGAGAAAAGTGGATGAAATAGTAGTACAAGCGATGATTAATCCTACTGAAGACTTGGTTAAGGTCAGACATGCCATTGAGAACATTTTTGGTTCAGCTCTTGAAATAAAGATTCCAGCCGAAGGCGCTAAGCTAATTGCTAAAACAAAAGATCTTGGGAATCTGGCAAAGCTTAGAGAGCTTTTGCGGAGAGAACGAATCAGGGATGCAGCCAGAAAATTGTTGCTAAAGAAAGTTAGCGGAAATACAATTACCTTTTTCTTGAACAAGCAAGTGGCATATGCTGGTCATGTATCCTTTTGCGAGGAGTTCGCTGAAAGCCCTCTCGGACCCCTAAAAATCCAGATAAAAACAGATGATCCGTTGAAACTTATCAATTGGATTGCCCCCCCTCAAGTCAAATGAGTAAAATAAAATAATGTATACCCAATACATTCCAACCTACACTTCACTGGTAGAAGAACAATGGACATCAAGATCTTGTGATAGAAATGGCTAGGCTAAACATCGGTGTGTCCACACTTTTCTGTTTAGGTGAGCCCTTTTCAAGTCTTTGCCAGCGACTTCAAAGTATAACTGTACAGAACGTGGAATTAGTTGATGAGGGTTGGCATTCACTCAATGATGAGAGACTACGAAAACTCAAGAAAATCGGTCAGTCGCAGAATCTAATATTCACGTTACATGCTCCCTTCGCTAACATCAACATAGCAGCTTCATCCCGGGAAATGCGGACTTTTGCAGTAAGACGACTGCAGAAATCCATTGTCTTTGCCCAAAAGCTGGGATGCCATACAATGGTTTTTCACCCAGGTTTGAAAACTGGAATCAATAGTTTCTATCCCGGTTTAGGTTGGAAACAAAATATTGAATCAACTCGACTTCTGTTGAAGTTGTCTGAAGAATTCGGAGTGAGGATTGCAATTGAAAATTGTCCATCGAAATACAGGTTTCTAGTTAGCAGCGTTGAAGAATTCTCACACTTCTTTGACGAGCTTGGATATGATCTAGGTTTAGTCTTGGATGTGGGACACTCTAACATAGATGGTACGACCTACTCCTTGATTAAGAGGTTTGGCGAGAAAATTGTCCACGTCCATGCCCATGACAATGATGGAAAGCGGGATCTCCATATGGGAGTTGGATACGGAACAATAAACTGGAGGAAGTTCGCAAAAAGCATAAAAGGTTCAGGTTTTGACGGAGTGGTTGTGGTGGAATCCTACCGCAACATTGATGAAAGTGTCTCTAAGCTTCAGGAACTCTTTGCTTGACGCGTGGCAGTGGTAGTTGGATCTCCATAAAATCTTCAGCTACATCGACGTTGGCGAACGTTTTCCTGGCTTGGCTAAGCAGTAATTCCGGAGTTTTGTAACGAGCACTAATATGAGTCAGAATCAGTCTTTTCACATTAGCCTTTGCAGCTGTAATTGCTGCTTGTTTGGGAGTTGAGTGTCCATCTTCATTAGCCCTTTCCTCGAATTCATTATCAAAAGTGCACTCATGAATTAGTAGATCAGCATTCTTAGCTAATTCTACTAGAGTAACAGAATGCTTAGTGTCTCCTGTGTAGACGATTTTTCTTCCAAGTCTAAGTGGTCCAACCACAGTTTCAGGGCTGATGACCCTTCCATTTTGGAGCTTCACTGTTGATCCTTGCTGAAGTCTCGACCATAATACTCCTTCAGGGATTCCAAGAGCTTCAGCTTTATCGGGGTGAAATTTTCCATAACGTTGTTTCTCAACAAGGCTATAGGAGAATGATGGAGTCAAATGTTCTGCTGGAGCTGAAAATACACTGTACTCCTTTTCCTCACAGACAAGCCCGTCGTCTCCGACTTCAGTTATTTCAAGAGGAAAAGTTGGAGGAGAGTGTAGAACCTCACCAGTGATTTCAACAAAATCCCTCAAATCAGATGGCCCAAATAGTTCAAGTTTCCTACTACGATGTAGAAGCGACATAGTCTGCATCAAACCCGGCAAACCAAGCACATGGTCACCGTGCATGTGGCTTATGAACACTTTCATTTTCTTATTGAAACCTAAACCCGCCTTCAGCATTTGTCGTTGAACACCCTCTCCACAATCGAAAAGAATAAGCTCCCCCTTTCGAACAACTGCAATAGCAGGCAATGACCTCTTAGGCGTAGGAATGCTTCCTGCTGTTCCTAAAAAAATCACCTTCAGACTCATCTACGTTTGCTCCAAGACTAAAATCTCTCTTGTGAGACTCCGGTGTATATAAACAAAATATGACCCTTTTAATTTGAAACCCACATCTTCAGCTAATTTGCTGATATGGACTTTCTTGGGAGCAGCTATGCACATTCTTTTACCTTGAGACATAGAAGAGGAGGATGCCGGTAAGAAGTCTTGAATTACACGCTCAGTGGTATGCCCGAGTGTTGATGCAGACCGACCATAGGGAGGATCTGTAACTATACAATCAACTCTCTTCAAGGGTAAGTGTTTAGCATCTGCAACTCCCAAACCATCATATTCCAGGTTGAAAAAACTCAGATTCCGATCGGTTCCTTCAACCATATGTTTCTTAGCATCAAAACCTACAATTCTGCACCCTAATAACCCCCCTTCTATCAGGAATCCCCCAGTCCCACAGAAAGGGTCTAAGAGTATATCTCCCTCTCGGGCACCAGCTAAGTTCACCATACATCTAGCTAGCTTAGCTGGCATAGCTGAAGGATGAAAGAAAGGTCGCTTTCGAGGTCCTCTCTGTAAAAAGGGAGTAGGTGATATCGTAGCAAGTCTCAATCCGAAAAGAAAGCGGTCACCAGTTATGATTCCAAAGAAAGTTTTTAGAGGATTTTTTAAGTTAACTTTGACGCCCTTAATCTTACTCAAAATAAGTTCTCCAAGCTTCTGCTCTAAGGCCATACTAGTCAATCTTCTAGCTGACAACCCGACACGATGCACACGCACAACAAAGGTATCCCCCTGTTGCAGAAGAGTGCCCAGTTGAATAAATTGCATTGCTTTGACAATTTCAACCAAAGAAGATTCACAATTAAATAGTTCTTGACAACATGTTCTGGTCATAGAAGCTCTATTCCTAATCGGATCTACACAGCTCAGAGTGGAATCAAGTCGCAGAACTTGAGGAAATCTCTCTAACTCTGCATGTTTTACACGTTTGGTTGCTAGAATGGCTTTCAACTCTGCAAAGGGCAGAGTTTCATGCTCACCGGAAAGTAGGAAAAAGAACCCAGTCACTAATGTTTAGACTCCAAGCCCGACAAGGGCTTTGGCAATTATGGGAGCCACAGAAACCACACTCACTTGACTAGGGACAGTATCGGTACCCACGATCTCCTCAGCCCCATTGTTGATTATTTTCTCTCTGGCATCATCAATTAATAGAGGGTGCACACAAGCAGCATAAACTTTCTTAGCTCCTTGTCTTTTCGCATACGCAACCGCTTTTGCCATTGTTCCACCACTGCTTATTATGTCATCAAAGAAAATGACAGTCTTATTCTTAACCCTCAATGGTTTCTCCTTAATGTCTACATATCCGGTATGGCGATCTCTCCGGGTTTCAATATAGTCACATTCTCCATTGATGATTGCAGCTGCTTCCTTTGACATAGCTAAGCCTTTCTTGCCCATTGACAAGGAGACCGCTCCTTCGATTCCGTTCTTTTTGAAGTGTTTAGCTAGGAGTGGGATCGCTGAATGATCCGTTACAGGGATAGATAGAGAGCTGAGAGCTGCGGGACTGTGGGAATTGATGCTGATTATCTGGTTCACTCCACAGGTTTCTAGTATATCAACAACTGTCTTCACACTGAAAGCTTCTCCAGGAACGAATATTTTGTCTTGGCGACTGTAAGCAAAGTAGGGTAGTACTGCTGTAATCGTCTTGGCTCCATTGTGTTTGACGGCTGAAGACATTAGGAAAAGCTGCATCAATCTTTCGTCTTGAGGAGGACTAGTGGTTTGCACGATGACGACTTCTTGGTTCTCCACGTTCCCATCGATGCGTACATAGCTTTCTCCATCTGGAAACTTCTTAAAATATACAGGAACCAAATTCGTGTCTAACTCTGCGGCCAAGCATTTACCTAGATTCGGACTTGCGGGACCAGGAAGAATTATCATGATTCTCTCTTCCGATAGTTCTCAAGTATTTGTTTTGCACGGTCTGCCCGTATCTTGTGTTCCTTAACCATTTGTTCACTAATAATGTCGATGAGTTCGTCGGTTGCTCCAGCTGCAATAGCAATGTTTCGAGCGTGGAGACGCATGTGCCCTCGCTGTATTCCTTCAGCTGCTAAAGCGCGGAGGGCTGCAAGATTTTGAGCCAGTCCAACTGCTGTAACGACTTCAGAGAGTTCGTTAGCTGATTTTACTCCTAGTATTTTGATTGCTATTTTAGCGATTGGATGAGTTGTTATAGCTCCACCTATTGTTCCAAGTGCCATTGGTATTTCGATCGAGCCGGTCAAATCGCCTTCTTCATTTTTCTCCCAGAAAGATAAGGTTGTATAGCAACCTGTTCGCGACGCGTAGGCATGAGCCCCTGCTTCTATGGCGCGATGGTCATTACATGTGGCTAAAACTACTGCGATTATCCCGTTTAGTATGCCTTTGTTATGAGTTGCTGCACGATATGGGTCAGATGCTGCGAAGTGATAGGCATGGGTTATTCCATCAACAACTTCTTCTCCACCTAGAGCTTCTTTGGGAATAGTTGTATATGCCCGAGATAAGCGTCTTGTTGCAAGGTTACTGATTATGCGAAGGTAGACTCGGCCTCCTGTTATCCGCTCTATCACGGGGGCTACAGCTTCTGCCATGGTGTTAACTGCATTTGCACCCATAGCATCCCGACAGTCAACGTGAAGTTCAGTGATGAGCATATCCCCACTGGCCGTATGGATAATTTTAGCCTCCAGATCTTTTGCTCCTCCTCCCAAAGACACTAGAAGTGGGTCTTGTTCATTGGCTTTCTTGAGGATTTCTTCTTTATGTGCGTAAACAGACATACGAGCTCTATGAGGGTCCCTTATACCAACTGTTTGAATTTGACCTATCATAACAGGTGTTGTGCTGGTGGTGAAGAATCCACCACCCTCCCTTGCCATTTTTGCAGCATAGCTTGCTGCTGCTACAACCGAGGGTTCCTCTATTGCCATAGGAATCAGGTAGTCTTTTCCGTTAATTAGGAAGTTGACTCCTATCCCTAAGGGAACTGGGAAAACTCCAACAACATTTTCTATCATACGGTCTGCAAGCTTAAAGTTCAATGCTCCCATGTTTTTCAGTAAGTTGGTTTCCCCATCTGTAAGACTGGCGAATTCTCTAACTTTCCGGATCCTTTCTTCCAACGATAACTTGTAGAAACCGGGAAGCGCAGAAGTTCCGGTCATATTTGGTACACCAGAACTACCTAACTATAAAAGGAGCATAAGAATTTAACCTTAAAGACGAATCA
Source organism: Candidatus Bathyarchaeota archaeon (assembly GCA_030608925.1). GTDB lineage: Archaea > Thermoproteota > Bathyarchaeia > Bathyarchaeales > SOJC01 > JAUWDF01. Next base: position 13,391 of record JAUWDF010000006.1, read on the forward strand.
ATGCCAATATATTTTAGTTTTGAGTTGTGATAAATCCGCTACCAAGAAAAAGACCTCAACGCTGGGTTTAGTCATCATCAATCAGACTTGCTCGCAAATCATTGGTCCCAATCTTTTTATTCAAACAGTCGTTTAAAACGGTTATTACTCGAATCAAGGTTTCATATAGATGAGTCAGTTATTTTCGCCATGCTCATAGCAAAGCATTTAAACTGCCTTTCTACTTGTGATTGAGCGCAGGTTTAGTATCATGGGCAAGCGGATTCTAGTTCAAAGACGAGGGCGAGGTGGATCAGTTTACAGAGCGTCCACCCATAAGAGGATAGCGCCTGCAAAATATCCACCAGTGAGCAAAGAACAAATGGAGGGTAAGATTGAAGGCGAGGTAGTTCGAGTTCGCCATGAGCCCGGACGTTTTGCTCCATTAGCCCAAATCAGACTTGAGACAGGGAAAAGCTACCACTTTATTGTACCTGAAGGAATCCATGAAAAACAGAAGATCCAAGTCGGCAGCAAAGCATCAACAGAGATTGGCAATGTTCTTCCTCTGGGCAACATCC
>JAUWDF010000090.1 GCA_030608925.1 Candidatus Bathyarchaeota archaeon
ACCTTGAAAGAAGTAATCACTGAACTTACTAATGTGCGACCCGGTAATCCTGAGAAAATATCAGACTGGATAACCGCTAAAATCTAGGAGGAAGCAGAGAATATGTCAGAGAAAACCAAAAGGGCAGGTGTCAAACAAATCAGCCCCATCGACATATACATGCTGCTCCCGAAAACAAACTGCAAAGAATGTGGCGAAGAAAATTGTATGGCCTTCGCTACTAAACTAGTAAATCGAGAAGTACCTCTCGACAAATGTACACCCTTGTTAAAAAAGGAACACAAAAAAGCCTTTAAGCAACTCTGGGAAATGCTCAAACCACTAATCAAGGAAGTTACGATTGGACCAGAGGAGAACTCAGTAAAAGTTGGCGGTAAGTATGTTATGTACCGCCACGAATTCACCTACACCAATCCAACAGTCATCGCTATAGATGTTTCAGACGAGATGTCACCCGAAGAAGTACTGGAAAGAGTCAAGAAAACTGAAGAGTTCAGCTATGAATACATAGGACAAACATTGAAACTCGACGCTGTTGCCATTCGCTCAACCTCTAACAACCCTGAGAAATTTAAGGCAACGGTCCGCAAAGTGACAGAAAACTCAAAGCTACCCCTAATCCTATGCTCCTTCGAACCCAAAATCTTGGAAGCCGGTCTCATGGCCTCACCCAAAGCTAGACCACTTCTTTACGCAGCCACCAAAGAAAACTGGAAAGATATGGCTGAACTAGCCCTAATGTATAATTGCCCCCTTGCAATATTTGCCCCCAACGACCCAAATCTTCTCCGATCATTATCACGAACATTGCTTGAATATGGAGTCAAAGACCTAGTACTTGATCCTGGTACTTTCCCTCGAGAGGGAATTGCCAACACAATCACCAACTTCACCATGATTCGGCGAGCAGGAGTCAAGAAAGGAGACGAACTTCTCGGTTTCCCCCTCATTGGAACCCCCATAGTTGCTTGGACAGAAAATGCAGATTCTCCTAAGGAGGTTACTGAATGGAACGAAGCATACCTAGCAGCAATTCTAATAAATCGTTACGCTGACATACTAATTTTACATAGCACAGAAGGATGGGTGCTTCTACCCAATACTGTGCTAAGAGAAAATATATACACAGATCCAAGAAAACCAGTGGCAGTTGAGCCTGGACTTCGAACATTCGGCAAACTAGACGAAAATTCCCCCGTTATGTTCACAACAAACTTCGCCCTCACCTACTACACCGTAGCATCAGACATTGAATCAGGAGGTGTAGGCGCCTACCTGCTAGTAGTGGACACGGAAGGCATTGCTGTAGACAGCGCCGTAGCTGGAAGAAAACTAACTGCTGACAAGGTAGCGGAAATCATAAAGGAAACTAAGATCGAAGAAAAAGTCAAACACAGAAAACTCATCATACCCGGCAAAGCAGCCCGAATAAGCGGAGAAATAGAAGAAGCTGCTGGATGGGACGTACTAGTAGGACCCAGAGACTCCTCAGATATCCCAAAATTCTTACAGGAAAAATGGAGACCCAACTAGTCCTTAACTGTGATAATCAAAGAGCTGAAAAAAGCAATCATAGGTAGAGATTTCTCTGTGGCTCAGATCATTTCCTGTAGCGTTTGATATAGGTTTCAGGGGTTGGAAAAAGGGATTCAATCCTGAAATATCTCCTTTGGGAATTAATAGCCTTAAAAAGAAGCACGACTCCTCTCGGCGTGGTGAAGCTCTCCACTTTTCCATCCTCTCGCTCTCTTGTAACCTTAATACAGTCATCCACAATGCAGCTTAGAACACAAGAACCACAATACACGCACAAGTCCTTGACGATACCAATTTTCCCGTCTTGCCAATACAAAGCTTGGGTAGGACAGGCTTTAATGCAGAGTTCACACTCAAGTCCCTGACATGTCCTATCGTTAATGCTTATACTTCCCTCTTTAAAAAATTCCTTGACCTTCAAGGACTTCAGAAGCTGAGTTCTCTGGTTCTCGCCACGCTTTTCAGAGTTTTCAAGAAGAAGGGAAAAAATGTCACGATTGCCTTTTTTCTTGTCTGTTTGCTTTGGCATCCTAACAGAGTCCCTTCTCACGCACTTGTGCTTCTTTCTTGTCGTATTATAAGATGATGAAGAACACCTATTTATTCTACATTTCTAGCAGGTGTTATACACTTTTCAAATGACGCTCCGAAAGAACTGTAGATTATTCTTTTCAAAGACATATTAACAGACTACTTCCAGCAGTCGATGGGTCTCATTAGGTGCTTTCGCTATACTGATTGGAAGTGCGCGTGCAATATGCTTTGGCTACATGATGGTGGACGCGGTTATTCAGGATGTTCGCTGTGAACTTGCCAATAATCTTTCAATATTGTTAAGGCGCTTCTCAATTACATCCAGTCTATTCAGAATCTGCTTCAGCAAGCGACCTGAATCTTCTGGTAAGAGATTTGGCAAAGGAGTTGGTCCGAGTCGTGGTAAATCTTCTGTTCTCTCTGGTCTTTTTGGTAATTGTGGGAAGTGTGCAGCTTCTTTCTTCTTTTCTTTCATCTGTCGCATAAAACTTTATCAGAGCGCCCGAAAAATAAATGTGCCTATAAAATAATGAATCACATGTTCCTGTAAGCCTTATTCGCGCGTGGCAGGTTTTTACCATTAGAGAAGCAGTAAAATACGATTGGAAGCACGCGATCCACCGTCTGGTAGCCATAGATAGATTCAGCAACCCTAAATTCAAAGCTTTTTATAGACTACATCGTTTAGTAACTAAGACTAAGCGTGAGGGGTTCGGGTAATGAACCATTATAAGATCAGCGCTTTTGACTGCCCAGATGCATGGTATAAAACTTTGGAAGCCATATGGACGGAAGGTGACTCTTTTGACGTATGCTATGGGTCAGAATGCGCCAAGACAAAGAAGCTCAACGTTTCCATCGAGATTACCATGCCTGAAACTAGACCACTTGTGGGCAACAAAGCACCCTGCGATATGAAATATGTACAGTGGTACGCTCTTAAGTACCTCTGGTCAGATATAATTGAAGACGAAACTTACACCTACGGCAGTAGACTCAGAACCCCTATTGATCAAATCGAAGAAGCCATAGCACGCTACCTTGATGAGATCGCAGATAGACAAGTAACATTAGTTATACGACTACCCGAAGACATACTGAAACACGTTAACGAAAGAAAACACGAACCTCCTTGCTTGAGTGTAATTGACACAGAAATCCTTGATGGAAAATCTCATCTAACATGCTACTTCAGATCTTGGGATGCCTATGCGGGACTACCTGCCAACATAGCGGGAATTCAGCTATTCAACGAAGCATTCGTTTCTGAAATCAACAGACGAGGAAACACCAAACTCAAAACTGGTAAACTAATCTTTCATTCCAAGAACTGCCACATTTATGAAAGGCAATTCAAACTCGTAGAAGAATTACTCAATCCAAAAAACGACAATAGAAGAAAAATGCTAAAAGTCGAGTCACAAGCGAACCAATGAAAACGTAGACGAAACCATTTCATTGAACTCGTAACAAGACCTCATCTACATTCTGCTTCATTAGCTTGCTGAAGCGCAAAATTGTGTCGCGTGTGTAGATTTTAACATCACGAAATTTCTTATCCAATGTATCATCCGGTACAAATTGTTGGAACGCAAAACGTTTTCCTCCCTTAACAATCTTACCTATTTCCGGAATGTCTTCTTCGTCAACAAAGCTTGGTACAACTGTTGCTCTGAACTCGTATTCTACTCCATCATTTTTCAGAATCTCAACGGACCGTAAGAAGCCTGAGAGATCCTTTGCTCCAAGGAGCCCATATTTTTCCTTGCAAGTTTTAACATCGAGGGCGATATAGCTCGCAAAGGGCAAGCACTCCTTCAAGACCTGCGGAAAGAACCCATTTGTATCTAGTTTTATTGTGAAGCCCTTCTCATGTAGTTTCTCCAGAAAAGTTGGCAGCTCCCGATGCAAGGTTGGCTCACCACCAGTAACAACCACAGCATCAACAAATTTTCTCTGCTTTTCAAGCATTTGAATCACCTTCTTCTGGTTAAGGAAGGGAGGGCGTGGGTCGATTACAATTCTCCAGTTGTGACAGTAGGGGCAACGTAAGTTACATCCTGGTGTGAAGAGCACAGTCGATATTCTATCCGGAAAATCTATTAGACTAATCTTCTGGAGACCGCTGAACTTCAAGGAATTTACCTTACACAGATATTGGTTCGAGAACACGATGTTGCATTGATTTGTCAAAGCTTTTGCGAATAGCGAATTCTGCTTGTTTCCCGTCATTCCATTGGTCGACAGGTCTGAGATAACCTACAACTCTTGAGTAAACTTCACACCTAGCACTGCATAGTTGACATTGTTTATGTTCACCACTCACGTAACCATGTGTTGGGCAGATACTGAAAGTTGGAGTCAGGGTGAAATATTGTAAATGAGAGTTCCAAGACACTTTCCTAATAAGCTCAGCAGCTGCCTTCCATGAATAAATTCTTTCACCAAGGTAGATGTGAAAAACTGTTCCTCCCGTGTATAGCGTCTGCACTTTTTCCTGATGCTCTATCGCTTCAAACAAATCTATATCGTGATCTACTGGTAGTTGCGAGGAATTCGTGTAGAAGGGTTCAGCCCCCTTTGA
>JAUWDF010000039.1 GCA_030608925.1 Candidatus Bathyarchaeota archaeon
CTAGTCATATATCTCCTAGCCCTCTTACTCCCATGGTATGCTGTGAGAGGAAATATTCAGACAACTCTTCTAGAAACAGTGGGAGAGACCGATCTAGTTCTAATCGATGGCGTCTCAGGACTCAGAATCAACACTATGCAAAGCAATCAAGGCTTAGCTCAACTGTTTGGACTTGGCATACCCTTCAGTATTATCCTTCTCACCAGCGTTGTACTATCAGCCTTGGATATCATTGGTGTTGAAAAAGCCAAAAAACTCTCCAGAACCTACATAATTAGCGGTATTACCACCCTCATTCCTGTCATAATAATTCTCATATTCATCCTCCAGCTCTCAGGGCTTATAACCCCCTTTGCTAATGCAGTAGCAGGTGGTGTCGAAGTACCACCTCAGATCGATGAGATGGCAAAGAGAATGTCAGCATCCCCCATTATGGGAGAATACAGTGGCACAATCGAGGATTATGGAAACATATACGTAATCTGGGGTTTAGCTCTGGGCTCATACATGTTCATTGTAGCTGCTGTGCTGAAACTCATTGGCGGAATAATACTGAGAAAAGGCAGAGATAGCTCAATAACCATAACGTGAGTGCAACAATACTCACTTCTTTTTCAAGAAAGGATACGGATAAACGCAAACTTTGCATCAACAGAATTAAATAGTTACGGAATCCACAGAAGAATAATCAGTTACCCAACAAATTGCAGCTTTTTCAGGGCATGGTTTTTTCCACTAGGACTAAATGCATGTCCCAGTGTTCCTTTGACTGCCATTCCACATCATGCAAAGCTTTTTCGAATTTTGTCTCGTAAATACACATGATTGCCTTTTGTTGATTTCGAGACGCTAAAGTGATTTGGTGAGACAAATGTGATATGAAACCGTCATTCTGATTAGCATATATTGTAAAGCCCCACATTGATTCTTTAGATTCAGATCTAAGTCGTCCAAAAGAGTATGAGTCTAGTTTGCCCTTTCTTAAGGATATATAGAATTCGTTCGACTTTCCGACTTGTACGAAGCCTTCGAGGGTGTTGTCTAAAGCCTTCCAGTCATAGATAAGGATTCCATGAGAATTGAGTTCAGGTGTTTCTTGCGTTAGCTCGAAAATCTTTTCGGGACTCGATATCTCAATGGGAGGATAGTTTCTTGGAAGTGGAACATCATTGGGATTCGGATGCCAAAAAACTCCCATCTCAAGAATCCTCACGAAACCTGTTTTTTCTGCTAATTTGAGTGAGGCCTGGTTTTCAGACCCTGTAGTGTATCGCAGTCTTTCAACATGCAGACGTTGGGATTGTTTGATTATGTGCTCAGTAATAGCCCTCGCTAGTCCTTTTCCACGATAATTGGGGTGAATCCTCAATCCCTCAAGCCAGCCTGTTCGCCCTTTTTCTACGAGACGCATGTTGCCTATACCTACCACGTGACCGTTGACTTCAGTTGCATAGGTATAGCAATTTGAATCCTTCAACCATGCCTCAATGACAAATGGTAAGTAATCATAACCTTCCCACACATGACGCGAAATCTCCAATATGTCCTTGAGGTCAGTCGCTAAAACCAGCCTTATTTTTGGCTGCAGAAAAGTCAATCAAACACCCTGCTTTTCATCTTTTTCACCAGATGTGAAGCTTTACACCAGAAGACCAGCGGATTTCATAGTCCTGTTGGCATAAGGGGAGCTCAAAGGTTTAGTGTGGCTTAGATGAAAGAACTAGTCTTTGGGAACTTACATCAACTTCAACTATTCTGCAGCCTTCAACTGCTTTCGAAGCACCTAGAACCTTCCTCAATATTACATTATTTCCCTCTGCCTTAGCATATATGACATTCCTATAGACGATTTCTTTGTCAAGGAAAACTGTAAATTCACACATATTTCAACCCCACAGGTTAAGAAGTAGAGCTGATTTTAAAGTTTGAGGATTGATCCCAAGTGTGCATTATGTGTGGGTTACTCAAAGTGTTGTGGGAATTGAAGGTTGGGTGGTAAGCTCGCGCAAGCTTGTCCTGATTCAGAATATTTACGCTTTCTTCATAACGATTATTGCCTTCCCAGAGCAGAAGTTTGGCTAACAACTGTAGTCTCTAGGTGGAATATTGCATCATAAGCTAGTCAAGAGCTTGCTCACTTTGTTTCTGATTGTATTTAGTCTAGCTTCGTCCATGTTCATCCTTGTTTCAGGCCTTATTTATGAGGAAAACTGGACAGTTGTTCACATAAACGAGCCTCCATATGGTAACTGGACCTATGCTGTCAGAACAGCCAATCCCATGAAGATTAATGCATCTCAGATTCAAATTGGTTCCAACTGGACCTATATTTATCCTTTAGTGGCAAATCAAAGCTACCATATTTACTGCTATGGAGACTGGATAGATGAAGGTCCCTCCGCACTGACTGATTATGATGTTTTCGTCTACAACCCAATGGGACAGTTAGTAGGCTACCATACTGAAGCTGCTGGGTTGCCTGAGCATTTGGGAACCAGCTCAGATGAGCCTTTTTTCACGCCAAAATTTTCAGGTAACTATAGTTTTGTAGTCAGGAACGATCCGAGAGAAAGCGATTCAGCAGAAGCTGCCACGTTTATGGTTATTGAGCACGTTGACACAAACAATTGGACTGATCGTTTCATTGAAGGAAAGCAGGGAAGCCTTCCAATGGAAAACTCGAGCTGGGCTTGCGAATTCTTAACTAACAGTAATAGGATTGAGATTCAAATAAGGGTGCCTGACTCTTTGGACATGTATGAGGCAAGACTCTATCTTATGGCAAATCCTTCAACTAAAAAAGGCACGATAATAAACGATGTTCCTTTGGCTTGGGAACCTGGACTTTATGGTGAGATGGTTTCCTCTATTGGTGGTTTCAATATGGAGAGTGAAGGCTTTAGAGGACATGCTTATGCTAGCTGCGAATATTTTGGGCAAGACATGTCGATTAACTATTCCACACCTTATGGTGGAGTAGGTTTGTATCACCTCGTCCTTATAGGAGAATCAGGGACTGGAAATGTGAGCTTTAGGATCAAGACAGATTTTGGCGATTCAGTTTTGCATCTCGTAGAGCTTACTGAAAGAGTTCATCCTTACAATGAAACTTCTATAGTCGCTGTTTCGAGTAAATCTAAAATTGAAACCGCATTCCTCCACTTTTCAATAGACGATTGGATTAATTCTACTATTTCAGAAATGTATGTCTCGAAGTTGACGTGCAACGCTACAATCCCAGGTCAAGAAGCTGGAACTACTGTGTCGTATTATGTGGAGGCTTATGACTCTCTGGATAATGTTATGAAAATTAACGGAACATTCCCTGTAAAACATCCGACAAATGTGAACTTTACATTGAGGTCTCCCACTGTAGTTCTTGGACAAAACCTATCAATTAGTGGTTTTATGAGTTCTTCTTCGCAACTTGAGCTGGGTCGTGTAAACCTCATGTTTATTTCTTCAAATGGATCAAAACTAGAGCAATATGTCTATGTAGATAAGAATGGCAGTTTCTTGGCTAGTGTCAGACCATATTTTCTTGGTTCGTGGAGTGTTCAAGCTCATTTCATGGAAGATCAGGTAAGGTTTGAGTCGTTCAGTGATATCATACCTTTTGGGGTTGTGGAACCCTCTTTCATCAGCAAGTACTCTATCTACATCGCGGGAGCTGGAATTGGCGCTGCAGTTTTAGTTATACTCATTGTAATCATGATTAGAAGGAGACAGTAGCAGAGAAACCTCAAACACATTCGGTTCGCCAAGTTAATAAAAACCAATTCAGTTTCGCGTATGTGTTTAATATCTCATATTGATTCTGAATCCACAAGCCTAAAATTTATCTCGCGAGAAAGATTCAAAGGAAGACGATGGAGGATGAGCGAGGACCATAATCGGGAATCTCTGAAGAAACTAGCTTACGCTATCGACCTGCTAGACTTGGATAAGCGACTTGCAGCCACCAAATGGCTTGAAGGCGTTATAGTTGCGCAGATTTTAACATCTGAAGAAAGAGATGGTCTGGTTAAAGCTGCAAACGAATACATTGCAGACGTTGAAGAAGAGGAATATATGGAAGCAGTTAATGTGCTGATAGAGTGTCTGGTGCGAACTCAACGGAACACAAAGCGTTCACTAAAGAGAAGGAGTAAGAATCTTTCAGGTTAAAATCACGTTCGCGCTAAAAACTAATAGTAAACGCATATTTTCTGATCAATCATTCAATAATGCGCGCGCGTAGTTTTTGGATCACTTAGATGCACAAGCTTTGTTTTAGAAGAAACTTGCTAATAATGAATTTAGATTAAGTAAAGCGAAGATAAGAGAGACTGCAACTGAGATTCCGAATACGATAAGCATTGCTTTTGGCTCGATAGGTAGACCTATGCGTGCCTCCTCATTGACTTTTTCAATGCCATACTCTTTGATTTCGCTTGTGTTAATGTCTATTTGTACCTTGGCAAGCATTTTTCTGCCAATTTCCGCTTCCACAACATAGTTACCATTTTCGATGAACACTCGTTTAGGCTCTACGCCTCGTTTATATTTGAGGGATTTTAGAAAATTAGTTGCTATCGATGTAACCTGTTGAGCATTAAGAGGCTTTACTACTGGTCTAGCTCTATGAGCAATAGTTGTAGGTTTTCTTTCTTGCACCATTGTCATCTAGCATATACCCTCTCCCTTCTAATTCTGGGAAAGGATTTCTAAAAGAAAATGTGCGTATTTTCTGTTACACACTCAATGTTCTGTAATGACACCAAATTCAGAATTAGGTGAAGTCTGAAGGTTGTATGAGTACATATTACTTGCGGAGGTCTAGTGGTCATTTACTCCCTCTTTTTCATCATTTCTCTTTTACTGCACGAATAGTTCTTAATTTTACTTTGAATCTGTTTATAAGGTTCAGTTTCTTGATTAAGATAATGGTTATTATGAATGTTACCACGTAGGTGGCAATGGTGATGTAGATATTTCCAGTCAGCTTGTAGCCAAAATAGCTGAGTATTAATGATAGAATTACCGTGCCCTCTGGCAAAGGGCTGATCATAACTGCTAAGCCGAGAAGTAGCAGCAGGGTATAAAGGATCGATTTAATTTTCTTCACTGATTTTCCCATGTAATCGATCGCCAACTTAAAGTTCTTTATATCCAACTAAGATATTTGTTATGAATTATCCCTTAGTTGATTCCTTTTTATGTTATATGTGGTGACTCCTCTCCCCATTATGAACAAGCGCTGCAGGATCAACAGACATTTTCTGCTCATTGTTTCATAGAAGCCATCTTCATATAGACCTTATACTTTAGGCACACTTTCAAGACTATGAGCACGCTAAATGATAAACAATAGAGAAGAGTTGAAGAGAATGGTGATTAAATCCTGATTTATCTGGTTCCCTGCATCTTTCTTAGAACCCTAATTGTTTTCTTATCAACATCCAGACTCAGGTTGTTTATATCTTCCTCCCAAAATATTTTTTGGGCGGATTTGCAGTGAGGTGCTCCCTCATATTCTGAGATTAAGAAACAAGACGCGTTCTGCTTCTCCCCATTGCTGGCTATGTAAAAGTTTTTGCACACAAGCTTCATGTTTATAACTTTAATGTCCAGCTCTTCTAGCATTTCTCTCTTTAGCGCTTCTTCTATGGATTCATCTGCGTTGACGTGACCACCTGGTAGGCATACTATGTCGGGATCGATTTTCTCATCGAGTTTACGTCGCTCCACCAGGAACTTGTTTCCGTCGAGAATTATGCCAACTACAACATCAGCTTCACTCATGATATTTGTCTCTCATATCATCATGACCAAAGGGGCTTTTCAACAGTGGAAAAAAAGGGGAGTGACCATGAGTTATAAACCTTCACGACATCGGAGATTGCCTTTTTGAGAGTGACCAAAAAATAATATAAACGCACAAGACCAAGTGTTAAGCAAACTTGTGGGTAGGGGCGTTTTGGGCGGTGGAAGATGGCAGGAAGAAGAAAGCTGATCGTGTTGTGCAAGGTGGTGTTGCCATTGTTGCAGGGATAATATTTATTGTAGTTTTGTATCTTCCTTGGCTGTCCTTAGAGTACTCAGCAATCAACGGATTGTTTCGTGGCGAAGACCAAATAGCTGTTGCTGTTCCAATGGTTTTAATTTTGGTTGCAGTAATCACGATTTTCGGAGGAATCATCCATGTTGCTGGTTACGAAATCGGAATACAAATGGCATCTGCCATGTCAGCTCTGGCTCTTTTTATATCTGTCATGGCGAGTATTGTTACTCTTCTAGATCCGAGTAACACAGAGGGCACCTTGAATCTGCTCATTGGACCTTGGATTTGTACAGCTGGGGCGATTTTCGGGGCTATAAGCTCAAAACTTGAGAGGAAATGACTTTTCTCAGGATAAAACATGAACGGTTTTTCTGGGTTAACCAAACTTTATTGGTCATTCGTGAAAGTTTAAAATATCTTTGAAGTAATCATATATGAGGGAATTAAATGAGTGGAAGTATGAGAGGAGAAGAACGGGGAAGAAAGCCTAAGCCTTCGACCAAGAAAGAGAGAAAGGAGAAAAGAAAAAAGAAAAAACTGGCGAGAAAGCAAAAACTAAGAGCCGAGTAGATTCATTCAATAATTAAGTTTTTAATCTGAGTGTTGCTATTACCATCTCTTCATCCAC
>JAUWDF010000111.1 GCA_030608925.1 Candidatus Bathyarchaeota archaeon
AGTAGAGGAACTGGAATGGTATCTTCTCTCTGATGAATGCGTTGCTGAGGTTTTTCTTCTTTTCCGCAAAGAAAGCATCAGTTAACGCGTGTTGCAGACCGTGGAGTCTGTACAGCGAATCCGCGTAGTGATAGTTCATTCTATCTATCAATACACGGTCAACTTTCCCCTTCAGTCTTAGCACTAATGGTTCAGGCTTGGGTAACATTGGTGCGATCATCGCAAATGTTTTAACGCCAATAGACCTCAACTCTCCGAGTGTTCTGATTCTGTCTTCGATTGAAGGCGTGTTGGGTTCAAAGATCTTTCTGACGTTTTCTTCGGCGGTAGTGATTGTGAAGCCTACTTCGATGTCGTCAAAGCTTCTGAGTAGTGGTAAATCCCGTAGGATCAGGGGAGATTTCGTCTGGATTGTAACAGGCCATCGGTGGGCTGAAAGAATCTCAAGGCATCTCTTTGTGAGTTCGTATCGTTTCTCAAGGGGCTGATAAGGATCGCATACTCCACTCACCCAGACTCTTCCAACCCTTTTTCTTTTGACTTCACGCTCCAGTAGTTCTGCAGCGTTGATTTTGACATCCACAAATTCGCCCCATTCTTCATTGTGCCCAGTGAACCGCTTGATGAACCGAGCATAGCAATATGCGCATCTATGTTCGCAGCCTACGTAGGGATTGACTGCGTAGTCAAAGACTTTTGACTTGGATAAGACGGTTTTCGCTAAGATCTCTTTAACGATCATGGACTAATCAATCCTATATGCTCATGTACACGCGCGCCTTTTTTCTGGTACATACGTATGCACTACGCATCATCTTTCCACAATGAACGCGATTTTGACATCGGCATGATATTCAACAATTTTATTGTCTTTTACTTTGGCAGTGCATCTCTTAACGTGGACTCCCTTGATGTTCTTAACAGTCTTAGCAGCCTCGGTAACAGCATTTTGAGCAGCTTCGCTCCAGCCAATTGGTGAACTACCTATCAACTCGATAATTTTCACAACAGCCATACAACTCACCTCCACAAACAAGGTAATTTCATTGACACTTCAGCTTTTCGCGTGCATGCACTGGCAACATCACACGCATAATCCCGAATTTTAAACAGCATTTGTACGCAATATGGATGCACGTGGAAATTAATCAGAGTTGGATTTAATGAAACAACTTCCGAAAGACACCCTGTAAAGGTGCACACCATGAACGAATCAGAAAAAACTCCAGCTAAAGATGAAAGAACCAGATTCAGAGAGCTGGTGAGAACCTACCTCAATACTATGTGCGCTGGCGACGAAGGAAAATTCCTGGAAATCTGGCATCCTGATGCAAGGAGGTTCAGTATATGAAATTCAAACGAGCTAAATTCATTTGGTCTCGCAGAAATTGTTGAATACTCCCTTGAAGGAATCAAGCAACTTAGGAAAGAACTCCCAAAATCTAGTAAGATTCAACATATTATCGACGAAGTGCTGCATCTTAGCATCTATAACAATCTCTTTGCAGCAGTAGAAGTAAAATGGCACATGATTCTGCCGGATTCCAAAGGCTTACACCACACTTATTTTCATTTGGCAAAACAAAAAGACAAGTGGCTCATAGTCAACGTTCTTGACAGAGGATATGAGCTTGAGAAAGTAGATTCATGAAACGCAAGTGCGACAACATAACGCTTCTGAATCTTCATAAATAATCTGCTGACAATATCTACAAATGCAATCCATCAATACAAGAACATGGTTCATGCATACCATGGGAAAGGGTACAAAATAATGGAGAAAGACTGTGAAAGAATCTCCTTCTATGTTGTAGACGCGTTTACTAGCGAACCTTTCAAAGGTAACCCCGCAGCTGTTTGCCTTTTAAAGCAGCAAAAAGAAGATGACATCCTTCAATCCATCGCAACTGAATTTAATCTGTCAGAAACTGCTTTCCTTCTTAATTTAACAGAGAAAACGATTAAGCAATCCCGAGTTTTCTCTCTTCGCTGGTTCACTCCTAAAACAGAAGTTCACCTCTGTGGTCATGGTACTCTTGCCACGGCAGCGGTCATATTTCATGAATCTGATGTTACTTCTAGCAAAGTGACCTTCAAAACGAAGAGTGGAAAACTGACCGCACAGGAAGAGCGTGATTCTATAAATCTCAACTTTCCTAGCGAGAATACAGTTCCCACTAATCCCAATCAAGACCTTTTAGGAATAATGGGAATTGACGATTTTGAAGATGCTTGCCTTTCCAAGACCTCGAAAAAGCTTCTTATTCGTCTAAAGAGCGAAGAGGCTCTTCGTTTCTTAGAGCCAGATTTTGAACGCATGAAATCGGTTTCTACGAAGGAGAATATTAGAGGAGTCATCGTAACGTCAAAAGGGCATCCACCTTATGATTTTGTTTCACGGTTCTTCGCACCCTGGCTTGGTATAAATGAAGATCCAGTCACAGGATCGGCTCACACAATACTAGCACCCTACTGGGGAGAAATTCTTGGAAAACAGGAAATGCTGGCTTATCAAGCCTCGTCAAGAGGTGGTGAACTAAAGGTGAGAGTTCAGAAGAATAGTAGAGTGGACTTGATCGGAAAAGCAGTCATTATTTCAAAAGGTGAACTGAACCTTTCTGGATACGCGCACAATGATTATTCCAAATAGAGTGTGATCGCAGTTTGTTGCAAATGAGATTCTGTAGAGCTTCAACACCATCAATATATCCCCGCGCACTTCATTACTAGACTTAGGAGGTTAGCGAATTATGATTCGCACAATTAGCCTAAAGAACAAAATCAACGAGCTGACTAAACCATGGTCTCCGATTGAGGTTTCAAGGGTGAATGATCAGGTAGCTCGGTTAGCGTTGTTTGATGGAGAATATCGTTGGCATAAGCACGCGAATGAAGATGAACTTTTCTACGTGTATAGAGGAAGCATAGTAATTCGAGTGAAAGGGCACCCAAACATAGCTTTGCATGAAGGAGAAATAGCTGTGGTGCCAAAAGGAGTAGAGCATTCCCCAAAAAGTCCAGAACCGTCTATTGTTCTGATGTTTGAACCTCAAACCCTGAACAGCCAAGGAGATTATTAAGCGCGCGTATCCGTAAGGTGCCTCTTAGGCTACTCAAGAAGTTGCTGAGGTAGCTCAGCCTCGTATTTAATGGAGACATCTCCACACTTATCCCACAAATTCAGTTTTTCTTTTTGTTTGGTTTTCCTTGAGGTTGCATTGAATAAGCTTATGAAGAAAGAACGTAATTAGTGAATGTTGGGAAGATGTTGGAGGTGAGTTAATGGGAGAGGACCTTATTTTGGCAACGATGCCTATGATTCCAAAATACGATGTTGATGAAGTTCTCGGAGTTATATATGGTTCCAGCACAAGGACCAGGGGAATGGGAGGCAGGCTGATTTCTGGTATTCAAGCTATTACTGGAGGAAAGGGTACAGCGTACGCAGAGGAAATTGAAAAAGCCCGAAAAGAGGCTCTGGAAGACTTAAGGAATGAGGCAAAGAAATTAGGAGCTAACGGAGTTCTGGCTATAGACTTTGAAACATCAGAAATCTTGGAAGGATTTATTCTCGTAAGTGCTTATGGAACGGCGGTTAAACTAATAAAAAAAGAATCGAGTTGAATAATCCGCCATTGCGCGCGCGCACAAGCGCGCAAAGTAGAAACGCTCAGTGCATCTGCACTAGTAAACGCATTTGTCGAGATGTTCCCGTAGCTGGAGACATCACCCGCGCAATCCCTTTTTTCTAGAAGATGTGCACCCGTATAAGACTTGACTTATTCAAAGACTCCAGCGAAAAGAAATGCGTGTGCATAAATCTCAAAAAGGTTGAACTCATAAGGTGTCCAAGAGATGTGAGAGAAGTGACACAAAACGTTAAGATTCCCATATATGCCTCTGGACTAATCGGGGTATCTCTTACAGCATTCTTTATGATGGCGTTTCGTGGCCCGTCATCGTTGCACCTTGAATCTTGGGAAATCTGGATATTTACCGATGCTTTGGCATCCTTGTCTGCCTCTTTCGTGCTCGGAGCCTTGGCTTTGATATTCCAAAGCGAAACCAAGAGTCCATACCTCATGGGAGTGTCTACAGTTACCTCTGCGATAGGCTTTGTATTTGCTTACTCTAGATTTGTGAGACTTCAAATCACGAACCAAGCAGGGCTATTTCTATCGCTTGCGTTC
>JAUWDF010000170.1 GCA_030608925.1 Candidatus Bathyarchaeota archaeon
CAAGTGTTGTCCCTGACATTGGAGTGTTAGGTAGTCAAGATATCGTTGCTATCGAAACTGCAACATTGGATCTCATTGCAAAAGCTGGACTAATCGAGCAAGCCATCCCACCATACTTTAAGCATGTTAACCTTGATTCAAATGCTAACCTTCATCCTTTTCAACGCCTCTGGGGTCCTATGAAAGATCCATATTTAGGGATGCAATTCGCAGAACAACAAGGTCTGGGAACAAGGAAATACAAGCTAATCGAAATTCTATCCCCTGAAGAAACCAGCAAAATGAAGCCCCCAAAAGATGCGTATGAAAGACAGCCATCCTTTTACTAAGTGTCAGGTGCTCTGAAAAGTGCGTTTTGCCGTCTTATGTGATTTTGATGGCACAATTGTGAATGTCGACACGTGTGTTCAGATTCTGGAAAAATACGCTGAGGAAGGTTGGCGAATATTTGATGAGCAGTATGAGAAGGGGGAGATAACTCTTGAGGAATGTCTACAGAAAGAGTTTTCCACAGTCACCTTTTCAAAAGCACTGGTGTTGAATGAACTTCAAAAAGTTGCTTCTGTTAGACCCAATTTTTCGCAGTTAGTGCAATTATGTAAAGAAAACGGTTTCCCTTTCATGATAGTCAGTGCAGGTTTAGACTTCGTCATAAAACACTTTCTGAAACTAGAAGGCTGGTATAACTCGATACCGATTCACGCTCCCAAAGCAATATTCACAGCCCATGGAATCAAGTTAACATTTCCCCGGCAATTTCACAACACGTCAATTAACTTCAAAGATGACATGGTCACACAATACAAGGATCGAGGTTGGAAAGTGGCTTACATAGGCGATGGAGTTGCGGACTATGTCGCAGCTAAAAAAGCAGATATTCCGTTCGCAATAAAAGGCTCCAAATTAGCGGAATTACTGAAGAAGAATAAGATTCCTTATAATGAGATAAGTGATTTCCAACAAGTACTTGAAAGTATCACTCAAATGCTGAAGAATAACAAATTTTGAGTTTGCATCTTTCTAGCTGAGAGTGAATGTAGAAGTCATAATCCAAATGCTTAATGCGTTGGGCTAAGGGGACACGCGAGGGCTCATCTTCTCGGTCGATATTTTCACATACCATTTTTTCCCTATTGGACTTAATTTCTCATGATAGGGTTCATCTACGTCGGTGGCAAAAACTCTTAAACTAGGATGTACATGCGAGTCATATGCTTTCGGGAGACAGTGCCTCACCTCAGACTCAAGGAGTTCCAATTGTCCTCACAGGATCAGCTACGGACATGAGCGACTTCAAACTAAATCCTTTTCTAGCATTCGCAGGTGGATTCCCTACAGGCATTGTCCCGAGAATTTTAATGAGAAAATATTGGTACCCTCCAGTACCCAGCAATAAAGATGGCACCGCAAAATTTGCTCCTTATGGAATACGGAAAATTGAAACGCTACTTATTAGGGAATTCGGAGCCCACAATGTTGTAGTTGTACATCCCGATAATCTGAGAAGGGTTGTGGGGCCAAACACGAAAGTAATCGGGATTACGTCCATGGAGCCAGCAGGAACAGGCTTTGTGAGTCGAACGTACACTTCTTTTCTGGGCTTTGGCGGAGAACCAATGGCGAGTGCTGAGTTCAGAGAGCTAGTAAATAAACCATTTCTTCGAAAGTGGGGAGCCAAAATAATCCTTGGTGGTCCAGGTGCATGGCAAGTTCATAAAGCGAAACTGCGGAAAGAGTATGGCATAGATTGCATCTTTATGGGTGAGGGTGAAAGGTCAGCTCTGAAGATTTTTCGTATGGCTCTCAATGGTGAGAAGCTTCCTCCGGTGGTTGAGACTGAACTACCTGATCCTGAAGAAATTCCTTGTATTGTGCATCCGTCGATTTTTGGCATCGTGGAGATCATGCGTGGTTGCGGACGGGGTTGCAGTTTTTGCTCACCAACGCAGAGGAGACGCTACTCGTTTCCTCTCGAGCATATCCTGAAAGAAGTGGAACTAAACGCGGGAAATGGTACGCAAATGATCATTTTAGGTAGCGAAGACTTATTCTTGTACCAGTCCAAGGAGAAGTTCATACCGAATCGTGAAGCGGTTGCTGAATTGATTCAGTCTGTTGCAGCTGTCCACGGGGTAAAATATATACAACCAGCTCATGCGTCCCTAGCACCTGTTGTATATGATCCTGAGATGGTTGAAGAGATAGGTCCGATCCTCCTTGAGAAATCCATTTGGGTTTCTAGGGGTGTTAGGCATAACTCGGTGGAAATCGGTATAGAAACTGGCAGCATCCGACTTATGAAGAAATATATGAAGGGCAAAATGTTGCCATACAAGCCTGAAGATTGGCACGACGTTGTGACAAAGGGGTTCAAGATTCTGAACGAGAACGGGATTTGGCCTTTAGCAACGTTAATCATCGGCTTGCCAGGTGAAACTGATAAGGACACGATAGTAACACTTGAATTGCTGGATAAGTTGAAGAGTTGTAAGGTATTCTATGTCCCCTTGTTGTTCACGTCAGAAGAAGATTGTATGCTCAGAGGAGCTCAGCATATGGATCTAAACCAGTTAACTCCACTACAGTGGGAGCTTATCGCTAACTGCTGGGAACGCAACATAAAGGATTTCGCTCCAAATGGCCTTCAATGGAGAATTAAGGTCGCTTCAATCGCAGGCTATGCACTATACTATCGATGGAAACATGGTCGGAAAATTCTAAGACCAATAATGAAATTTTCAGGATGGAACACATAACCAGGGGAAAGCACGCGTACAGGCTGTTGAGAATTCTTACCGAAGGTTAACATGCTCTCGCAAGATACTTTCTATGGGGGCTGTATTATCGTGGTGGGGTCGCTGGGATTTGAACCCAGGACCGCCAGCGCCCCAGGCTGGTATCCTAGACCATTGCAGGCAGAACTGAACCAAGACACACAGATTCCGCTAACTAGACGACGACCCCAGCAACCAACAAAATACACCAACCCAATAATAAACAATCTGATAAAATCCGCAAACTCAGGAACACAGGAAATTATCAACACCCTAATAGACCTCAAAAACAGAGGACTCGGAGAATCAACCATCAAAGACACATCATACAAGCTAAGACAACTAAGCAAAATGACAGACCTTAACAACCCCGAAGCAGTAAAGGCGACAATTGCCAACCACAAAGTGGCAAACAGCACCAAAACCAAAATGGTGCAAGCCTACAAATACTATTGCCAAACTCATCAA
>JAUWDF010000143.1 GCA_030608925.1 Candidatus Bathyarchaeota archaeon
TCTGCAGTTAAGTGCAGGAAATGCAGGAGCAAGAACCTGCGTTGGAAAAAACGCGAGTTAGTTCGTTAAGCTTCCCGTTTTGGTGTGTCTCCTTCGAAGGCAACGAAGTCGCGCCATCCTCTTGTAATATCTCCTAATCGGGTGAGGTTGGCTTTCAAGATGTTGACTCGGTAGGGACTCTTTGCTGTTCTAGCTAATTGAGCTAAAAGAAAATGAGGGCGACGCAAGTATTGACGATAGTATTGGCGAATTAATTCTTTTATTTCCTCATAGGGTACGGTTTCAGGATGAACGTTAGCGACAGCCACACCCATTTCCCAATGTTGCTGTTCTAACTCTCTTGTTAAGTAGCCTTGTGCTTTGAATTCGTCCCAGAGAGCCATTCCTGGAAATACCCCTAGAATGTTGTATTGTGGGATATCAAGAGGGATTTCTTGGGTGAACTTGAAGGTTCTTACTATTTCTTGCCATGTTTCTGTTGGAGCACCAACAATGAAAGATCCAACGATGATATCCATCCCTGCTTTTCTGGAGGTTTCAACTGCTTTTCTTGATTGCTGTACTGTGATTTGTTTCTGGTAGTAATCTAGGATTCTCTGGCTTGCACTCTCAATACCATAATAGATGATTTTACAGCCTGCTTTTACCATCGATCGAATCATCTCATAGGAGGCATGATTCACTCTTCCCTCGCAAATCCATTCCACATCTAGCTTTTCCTTGTTGATTTTCTGGCAGAGTTTGATGATTCTTTTCTGATTTATGGTCAGACTATCGTCAACGAAAAGAAATTGCTTATACCCTTCACTTTCAAGTAGTTGTAGCTCTTCGAAGGTTTTTTCCACCGATTTGGGGCGCCATGTTCCATGGACTATTTGTTGGCACCCGCAGAATCTGCAGTGGTAGGGGCATCCTCGAGAGGAGAGCAGAGTTGTGAACTTCTTTGGAGCTCCGATGGCACCCATCAAGGTTGAATGATACTCAACTTTCAAAAGGGAACGATCAGGAATCGGTAGCTCATCAATATCTTTGATTAAAGGTCTATCTGGGGTGGAAATGATTTTCTCCTTTTTCCTGAACGTTATTCCCCTGACATTTCTTAGGTTGTCTTCTTTCTCAATCGTTTCAACAAGTTCCTTGGTTGTTACTTCTCCTTCGCCTCGGACTACAATGTCCACTTGGGGATACGAATTGAGTAGTCTTTCATCATTAAAAGTTGCATAATAGTTCCCGAAAACCGTCACAATATCCGGTGCCTTCTCCTTCACTTTCCCAGCTATTCTTGCAGCGGTTTTACCTGAGCTTGCAAGAGCTGAAAAACCTAGTATGTCTGGACTCTGCTTCTCAACCCATCTAACAGTTTGTTCCAGAGTGTAGCCTTCTGCTGCTTGGTCGAGAACAGCAACCTCCACACCTTCACTTCTAAGAATTGTAGCAATGTATAATATCCCTAAAGGAGGCCAAGAACCGATAGCCTTACTTCTCTCGGTTGAAGATAGTTCCATATTAGCTTCGGGACTAATGAACGCGAATTTCATCTCAAGCTGTCCGACACACTAACTCCTTGGGTTCGACATAAGAATTTTTATCATCGAATCAAAGGAGTAAGACTCCGATGCAGAAGTCAATCAACATCGCATCAGAGAAGAATCTCTATGACACTTTTGATGTCTTCAAACAGAAAACTAAGAAAAGGAGACAGTGAATCGACTTGCGTCAACACTTCCGGTCAAATACGCGCAAAACCATAGGTTAACTTCAGTCAAGAAAGCTATTAAAGTTATTTTTATAATCAGTAAAGTGGTGTGAATGTGTGATTGAAAGCAAGAAGTGTCCTAAATGTAGTGGAACGATGGCTGAGGGTTCAGCTGAAACTTTGTTTGATGCTTTCGGATGCACACGACTAGATCCAAAGGATCTGAAAAAAAGGCATGGAGATAGAATTCAACCTTTTTACTGTAGAGACTGTGGCTACATTGAAATCTATAAGGAAACGAAAGACCAGCGTAAGGGCGCTCAGGAATCGGAAAGGCGAGAGTTGAAACGCAAGAAAGCGCTCATTCGAAGAGAAGGCCAACCAACTTCTATTCCTTCCCGTGAACGTTCATATGTCTAAGTGCGCGAGGTGAACTCACGAAAACCCCTAGCCTTGGGTAACATATAGAACTATCTAGGAGATAGATATGCTACCGAAAGCTCTAAATTTTCAAGTAGAGGTTCTCTCTGATTGATGTTCCGAGGGCCGGTAGTCCAGCTCGGTTAAGACGTCGCTTTCACGTGGCGAAGATCGCCGGTTCAAATCCGGCCCGGCCCACATCTGAAGTAGAGGATCAAAGCTTGTTATGTTGGCGAAGGCAAGTATTGGATTAGTAAACTAGGTTGATGGCTCGCAATTGCCATTTCTTTTGTTTTGAAGGAAAAGGAAAAAAAAGATTATTGTAGTTTGGGTGGTATTGCTACCGCTGTGTGGGTCTTTTGGACTCCTGGAATTTTTTGAAACTCACCCAGAATCTCTGTCAAACCGTCCATGTCACTAAATTCGACATAGGCTATTGCGTCAAATTGACCAGTTATTGCATGTGCCATTTTAACATTTTTCATCTTAAGGGCTGCATCGGCGATTTTCCAAGATTGTCCTGCGTCGCAATTAACTAAGACGTAGGCTTCCATAGAGATCACTTGTTCTAATTCTGTTGAGGAAACATATAATATCTCTTACATACAGCATCGGAGTCTAGCTTCAGAGTCCAATATCTAATATTGAGTCACAATCCGTTCCCATTTGTGTAGGACTAGAGTCTGAATCAGCTATTTCTTGAAAATTTGTAACGTAGAACGGGAATCTAAAGGGTTACGAAATATCCTATGAGCATGAAGATGCCTGCGGTGACTGCAATAAGCCCAGCGCGAAGAAACCCCTTTGATTTCCAAGCATCTCTTCTCATTTGTTCAGCTGGACCAACTGATTCAGCTCCACTGACTGCCTCAGTGGTTGCGGACAGAATAGCTGCTTCCTTACTAGAATAGTTAATTCCTCCTTTTCCTAGGAGAAGTAAGAGTCCAAGTGAGAAACTGGTTGCTCCTTCAATGAACCAGGCTTCCGTAGGGGAGACTATCTTACTGGAGGAGAAAAGTAAAAGGTTGAGTACGTAGGCTGCGATGGCTATCAAAAAGGAGATGCCAATTGACTCTGCCAGTAGGTAGAACCTAAAATCTCTGTGAGTCATGTTTACTTTCTCGTTATGAACTTCTAAAATATGGAGCGGAAAACTTCATAATTAAGCTTTAGTAAAACATCGGTTTTGTTAAATGCTAGAAAAACTTAAAGAGTTGTTGAGGCAAGATTTGATACACTGCCGAGGTAGCTCAGCCTGGGAGAGCACCCGGCTGAAGACCGGGTTGTCGCCGGTTCAAACCCGGCCCTCGGCACCAAACCCTCTTTCAGAAAAGAGGCTTTACCGAGAAAATCTGAGCTTTGCTGTGGTAGTGTTTGCGAGTTTTGAGCTTCTAAGTAGTCTAAAATGCTGAGAAGAGCTTGTTCTGTGATTCTTGAGAGATTTAGCTTGTGTTTTCTCGCTTTTTCCACG
>JAUWDF010000065.1 GCA_030608925.1 Candidatus Bathyarchaeota archaeon
AATAACACCCAGATTCTGGAAAGGTGAAACTTTTGAGTTCAATCATTGCGGAGAGAATGCGAGATTTCGGAACTGAAACAGGTTTTGAAGCGCTTGCTAAAGCCAAGGCTTTGGAAAAACAGGGTCGTGAAATAGTTCATCTGGAAATAGGTGAACCAGATTTTGACACACCTAAAAACATAAGAGATGCTGCAATTCAAGCAATGAACTCTGGCTATACCCATTATGTGCCAGCCGCAGGGATTCCTGAGCTTAGAGAGGCTATTGCTGGATACATCTCAAGAACGAGAAAAATCGATGTGAGTCCTGAGGAAGTGGTTGTTACACCTGGTGCAAAACCCATAATATTCCTTAGCATTCTGGCTTGCATCGAATACGGTGACGAAGTGATGTATCCAAATCCTGGATTTCCAATCTACGAAACTCTAATCAAATTCATGGGTGCAAAAGCTATTCCAATAGAACTTAAAGAAGAAAACGATTTCTCGCTGGATACCAATGATTTTGTGGAGAAGATTTCAGACAAGACCAAAATGATAATTCTGAATTTTCCTGAAAATCCTACTGGGAGTATCCTGACTGAAGAGAGCTTGCAGGTTATTGCTGATGAGATAAAAAATAGAGATGACTTACTTGTCCTTTCAGATGAGATTTATAGCCAAATGATTTACGAAGGAGAGCATAGAAGTATTGCTTCTCTTCCCGGAATGAAATCAAAAACGACCATAATAGATGGATTCTCAAAAACCTATGCCATGACAGGTTGGAGACTGGGTTATGGTGTCATGCGAAGAGATTTGGCTAAAAAAATCTCCCAGTTAATCGTAAACTCGAATTCCTGCACTTGCGCATTTTCTCAGATGGCAGGTGTTGAGGCTCTTGTAGGATCTCAAGAGGAAGTCAAAAATATGGTTGAAGAGTTCAGGCAAAGGAGAGAAGTAATAGTCTCAGGTCTGAATAGTATCGAAGGGATTACCTGTAAAAAACCCAAAGCAACCTTCTATGTCTTCCCGAATATAAGAAATCTAAATATGAGTAGCCGAGAGATGGCAGACTTCCTTCTCAACAAGGCTGGAGTAGCAGTGTTATCAGGCACATCATTCGGTGCTCTTGGTGAAGGTTATATACGATTTTCATTCGCCAATTCAACGACCAACATCCAAAAAGCACTAACACGAATTGAAGACGCACTAACGACTCTCTAAATCTAGCGCGCGCGTAAAAGTTTTCGTATGAGTTTTTCGTACGTTTAAATTTTTTTCGTATGAGTCAAAATCCGAAAAATCGTACGAAAAAAATCGTATGATAAACGACGTTCTTTTACTGAAGGGGGCTCAAATATCATACTATTTTTATGTCGCCAGCCCGTCGCCAGTGGCGGTCCATGGATAAAAGAGTAATAATATATCTGTCTGAGTTACCCAGAGAAAACAAAGAATTAAGCTTAGGCGCTCTTCAATCGTGTAATCTTCAATTTCTTCAAGAAACTCACTCATTGCTGGCTCCAATGTATAGATGAAGAGATCTTCCATCTCTCGAGTCAAAGCAACATAAAACAGCCTACGTTCTTCTTCATTTTGGTCCTGTAGAGGATAATTTTCTCTCGCTGGTTCGAGAATTGATGAATACTCAATTTCACGCGCGTATGTTGATGGAGTGGGAGGTCTAGAAAATTGTCGATGGTCTGTGTTCTCCGTAGGTTTCTCTTAGGATGTTACAGATTTCGCCAATAGTTGCGTACGATTGCACCGCCTTCAGAATAGGTTGCATAAGGTTGGTGGATTCTGACTCAGCTGCTGAATGCAAATTCTCTAAGGCATTTTTTACCTTCTGATTGCTCCTTTCATTTTTCACGCGGTTCAATCGTTGAACAGCTTTCTTCTCAACAGATGGGTTAACCTTCAGTATCTCAATCGGAGTCTCTTGCCCTCCAATGAACTGGTTGACACCTACGATTATTGAGTTCTTTTCTTCAACACTTTTCTGGAATCTGTAAGCGCTTTCTGTGATTTCCTTCTGCATGTACCCTTTTACAATAGCTTTTACTGCTCCACCTTGCCTGTCAATTTCCTCTATATAATGCGTGGAGTCCTCTTCGATTTGTTTGGTTAAGGCTTCGATACAGTAGCTACCTCCCAGGGGATCCACTGTGCTGGTGACACCACTTTCATGACCAATTATCTGCTGGGTGCGTAAAGCGATTGTTGCTGCCTTTTGACTAGGCAAAGCATATGCTTCATCAAAGCTGTTAGTATGCAGGCTTTGAGTTCCTCCAAGAACCGCGGCAAGAGCTTGAAGAGCCACTCTAACAATATTATTCTGAGGTTGTTGGGCAGTTAAAGCTACACCACTTGTTTGCGTATGGAAACGAAGTTGCCAAGAGGAAGGATTCTTAGCTTGGAATCTATCACGCATAATTCCAGCCCACAATCGCCTAGCCGCTCGGAACTTAGCAATTTCCTCAAGAAAGTTGTTGTGACAGGCAAAGAAGAACGAAATTCTTCGAGCAAAGTTATCTACGTCCAAACCTCGATCTATAGCAGCTTCCACGTACGCTATACCATTTGCTAGGGTGAATGCAACCTCTTGAACGGAAGTAGCTCCAGCTTCACGGATGTGATACCCACTTACGCTAATAGTGTTCCAGCGAGGCATGTGCTTGCCACAATATTCAAGGATATCAGTAACGAGTCTCATGCTTTGCTCAGGAGGATAGATGTACATTCCACGAGCTACATATTCCTTGAGAATGTCGTTCTGAACAGTGCCCCCCAGAGAGGTTATGGAGAGACCTTGCTCTTGAGCAATAGCCACATACATTGCTAGAAGCACTGCAGCAGGCGCATTTATTGTCATACTGGTTGTTATCTTCTCAAGGGAGATGCCACTAAACAAGAGTTCCATTTCTTTCAAAGTGGAAACGCTAACTCCCACTTTTCCAACTTCTCCTAATGCAAGAGGTTGATCGCAGTCCAAGCCAATCTGCGTCGGAAAATCAAAGGCTACACTTAGACCACTTTGTCCTTGATCAAGCAAATACTTGAAACGCTGATTTGTCTGTTCAGCTGACCCAAATCCCGCATACTGACGCATTGTCCACAATCTTCCACGATACATGGTTGTGTAAACACCACGAGTATACGGAAATTTACCTGGGAAACCTATATCTCTTACATAATTTTGGTCTTGAATTTCGATTGGAGTGTAGAGTCTTTCAATGGTTCTCCCCGCATCAGTTAAGTACTGACTCTTTCTCTCCTGAAACTTAGCCAAGCTATTTGCCAGAACCCCATCTTTCCATTTTTGCATTTCCTTCCTCAAGGGTTCACTTTCCTCCGAACTGGTCAGTTCCTTTCACCTCACTAACGTATTGTATCAGTTCTATAAGCATAAGGCTTGAACATCTACCTTGTATGAAACCTTCACTTTTTCCTATGCTTTGGCTCATATACGTTTTCTGACGATGTAATCATGAAAGAGCTAAAGGAAGGGAAGCTGCCAAGTTCGCAATGGGAATCGTTGAACACCTCAAAGGGTATCCAAGAACTCGTCGAGTCGTCCTGCAATCTCTAGCTGCGTCAACCAATCCACGATTCCTATACGGGCCTTGCGTCGTCCCCTGACCACATCAATTAACTCCTCAGTAACTTCTTCAGCATTTCTCCCTGAAACATCAACTTCGCATGTTTTTCCCTCTCCATAAGCTTGAACAGCATCATAAAGACACACGTCCAGTATTTCTGCTGCAACGTTCTCGGTAATCTTCTTCTGTGGAAACCCCCTTTTCTCCAAGATTCCTCTTAGCTCAATGGGGTTGCGTCTAAGAACGAAAGCATACAGGACATCTTCAACTCTCACAACATCCATAGCAAAGTGGCCTTCTACAATGACTAAACCTTCGGAATTTGCGACAATTCCCCTTATACGTTTCTCAATTCTTTCTGTATCAGCAATTTTAGTTCCACGTTTCGTGTCGAGACCACAATCTAACCCTTCGTGCTCAACTAAATCCCCTATGCTAACTCTTCTTCCCTTGAGGCGATTTGCCAGAATTATAGAGATAGAGGATTTACCCACTCCAGGTGAACCCACCATAACTAGAACGCTCATTATTTTCGATAGACCTCCTTAGCATTAAGGCATACGTAGATCGACTTCTTCTAGCTGGTTTCAGTTAATACTTGTTCAGCTCTCTTTTAGTAAGTAAAGTTACTCCCTTTCTGTTTGCATAAGCCTTTGCATGACTACTGAATTTTGCTGAAATCACAATTGGCTTCCTGAGACCCACATCCTCGGAATCTTTGTCAGCGTTTATTACAATATTGATGCCTACAGTTCGGTTCCAATTGAGGATTTTAACCACTCTTTGCTCTTTTGGTTTGCTAATGATTAGGTCGAATTTTCTGGGCATACCAGAAACGCCTTCAATGGTTATCCCGCTTTCTGTTTTGTATCCTTTCTTGTGGAAGTATTTCTCTGCTAGCTCGTTGAAGATGGAGGTTGTCATATTGTCTTGCCCTTTGTAATGTGTTAAATACTTGTTTGTTTGAAAGGTTTTCGCTGGTATTATCTTGTATTTGATTGTTGTTTGCAGCACGTGTGGCAGGTTGCTTGTAGCTGATGGTGACAAGAAAAGTCGGAGATGCGCTTACTGCGGAGTCAAGGTTTCACTGACCAAGGTGAAATTTGTTGGAAGCGTAGAAACAGCGAGAGAAGCAGCTGAGGTTGTACAGCTTCTAAAGCAGAAGGGGCACGTAAACAGAAAAAAAGGTATATAAAAATTCTGCTTCACATGAATCGTTCGAGTTTGGTCAATCCAATGATTTCCTCAAAATCTAGTCCCAGAGCATCCAAGACTTGCTCGAACGTGGAACGCAAGTAAGCAACATATTTGTTAACATCAATCTCCCTGTTGGAGGCTAACTCTACTGGTTTGACATGGGGGTCATTGATTATCTTGACAAAGTTGATGCGGTCTCCAGCCTTCACATCGACACCTCTATCCTCTAACATCAGTGCAGCTCTAACATGTTGAGGTGTGGTTTTAGTATAGAATTTTGGTGCTGCTCCAAGCACAACATGAAAGGCTAACTCTTCTAGGCTGCTCCATTCACGCTTTTTTAAGCGTGTATACCGATCTACGACTATTTTTTTGATGTCTTTCTTGGCAGTTTCAAACTCAAGAGACGATCTAACATCACCCAGCCTAGTTTTCATTTCGTCAAAAGCGTCTTTGATGAATCTTGGTATATGTTTCTTCTTTCCAGTCATTCCTTTGACATCGACATTACCATCTTCAAGAATGCCTAGATAGTTCTTTTTTCGTGAACTGAATACTGCATAACGATATTCTTTATCGACATCCAATCCCATCTTTAGCTCTTTTTCAGACCACTTTGCCAAATCCTTGATTTGTTCCTTAGTTGGATCTTTCAGAAAAACGCTGTCGGTGTCACCATAAAGCACT
>JAUWDF010000241.1 GCA_030608925.1 Candidatus Bathyarchaeota archaeon
TACTTCATGGCGGGATACCTCGAAACTATGCGGTCGTATTAACCTCACCTTCATGCGACGAAAGAGACTTGTTGATTAGAAGATTTCTTGAAGCAGGCGTAAAAAAGGGTCAAATCACATTTTACATTATCACAAAGGCTAGTGGAATAGAGAACCTCGCAGAAGAATTTCCATCAAACTTCTATCTCTTCGTGTGCAACCCTCAAGCAGGTAAAATTATCAAACCCTCACCCAACGTATTCAAGCTAAAAGGCGTTGAAAACCTTACTGATATTAACATTGCTTTGACCTCAGCCTTTCGCAAACTGGACGCGACTCCAAAAGCCCCAAGAAGGATTTGCATAGAAATCGTCTCAGATGTTCTATTGCAGCATCACGCCGTTCAAACCAGAAAATGGATAAATACACTTATTCCAGAGTTGAAATCAAAAGGGCTTACTACTCTAGCAGTAATGGACCCAGAGATGCATCCTCCGCAAGAAGTCAGGGCAATTCTCGGCCTGTTCGATGGAGAGATTAGCATCTATAAGAAGGCAACCGAGAAAGGTCTAGGAAAATTCCTGAAGATAGAGAAAATGACCAATCAAAAATACTCAGAGGATGAACTCCATCTGAGAAAGGAAAGATTAACTTCTGAGAACAAATGAGTGCGCGCGCGGAGCAATTGATCCTTACTGGAATTACGTTCGTGTCCGCATCTGGATAATTAAGGAGACCCCATAACCCATCTCTTTCTTTTGTTGAATAGAGAAAAATGACATAACCAAAAAAATGGGGAGTTTGCGGGAATAATCGGTTGACATCTCCACTGTGGTGGGGTTCAAATCTCTCCCAGCCCACTTTTGGATATGCATGTGGAAAATTCTTGGGTTGTTGGCGCTAACTGGTTCTGACGGAAACGCTTTTCTTTGTCAAGGGCTCTGTGAACTCCTACTCTTCGTATAAGGAAGGGCAGAATGTTGACTTCAAAAGTTGCTATAATCGAGTTCGATGAAGACCCAGCGGGAGCGCTAAAACAAGTTCTCGACATGATCGGGGGAATAGATGATCTAAACACTGCTGAGAGATTTGTTGTTGTTAAAGTTGGAGTTTTCAGCCATAAAGCAGGAAACCATACTTCAGTAGGCATAGTTGACGCAATTACGAACTGTTTTGACAAAGCTCCAAAAGTTTTCTTGGCTGAATCTGACAATTATCAAGGCACCGGGTTAGAGAGGCTTCAAATCTGGAAAGAGCTCTTCACAGAGAGAATTGTTCCCTTCAACCTTTCAGAAGACCCCGATACGAGACGTGTAGAACTCGCCAATGAAGAAATGAACTTGTCGCAAATACTCTTCAAACCCAATGTCCTGGTTGATACACACATATTGCGTTCTTTTGAAAGTGGAAGTATTCTTAAGAACCTGTTTGGATGTATTCCGACTTCTAAGAAAGCAAAATATCACAAGATTCTTCCCACGCTCCTCGCCGATGTATATGAGGCAATAGGTGGAGTAGCTCTCGCAGTGCTTGATGGGACATACTTTTGGCGTGGTGCAGGGGGTGCTCCTATACAAATGAACAGCTTGCTGGTGGGGCGAGACGCGGTTGCTGTGGAGACAGTTGGAGCCACTCTTGCTGGTCTTAACCCTCAGAAGATGCCGGTGATACAGGAATTTGTGAAGAGAAGTCTCGGAGAAGGAAACCTTGAAAACATCAAGATCATGGGAGCTTCCTTGGAGCGTCTGAAAGAGAAGTTCGTATCTGCTGCAATCACTCAAAAGAAACTACTGGCACAGCGTAAGGGGCCTCAGACCTGGGGTGGCCATTCATATCAGGCGCTTGAAGGACTAATTCGTGAGGGATTCTTCAAACATCCCAATAAGAGAACGCTAGAGCACGTGGTCAAAGCCTTAGAGTCTAAAGGTCTCTCGACTAAGGGCAAAGAGGATAAAATTTCTAATGCTCTCGCTAGAAGAGTGAAAAAGGGAGTCTTGAAAAAATCCAAGGTATCACACGGATGGGTTTACTGGACAGAATAGTTCAGTTGCAGATGTGCGCGCTTATGGTTTGTGGAAGAAGTCTTCTATATGCAAAATGCTTATGGAACATTATAGAACTATGGCAGGAGAGATGCAGAAGATGCTGCTTGATAGTTTATATAGAGTAACGAAAAACGAGGTTGAAAAAGCCAGCTTGGTTCTAGGAAAAGCTTTTCATGTTGATCCAGTATGGGGGCAAGTAATTTCAGATGAAGCTGAAAGAAAGCAGACACTTCCCTTAATTTTTAAGACTTCTCTGAAATATGCTTTGAGATATGGTGAGGTGTATGCTACATCAGAAAATCTTGAAGGAATAGCAATTTTGCTTCCGTATGATAAAGCAGATATGACTTTCTGGAGGCTATTGAGAAGTGGAGCTCTCAGAACTGGGATAAAGCTTGGAAGAAAAACAGGCAACAGACTCGAAGAGATTCTTGCTCCCATCATTAAAGCTCAGGAAGAAATTCTAAAAAGGGGTTATTTGTATCTTCAAGCAATCGGAGTATCACCAGAGTTACAGGGACAAGGTTTTGGAGGGAAATTGTTAAGGG
>JAUWDF010000120.1 GCA_030608925.1 Candidatus Bathyarchaeota archaeon
GCGGGGGGGTTTTGCTTACTTGTGATGGATGTACCCAGTACACATCAACAGCGCTAAATTTATTTTTCCAAGCTCGTGAATAAGAGGCTGCTAGCTGAGCTGCTTGAAATATCGATTCTTTTGAAGGTGTTTGAGAATTAGTCTTCAAGATCACAAAGGGAGCTCCTACCAGATCAGCGTGAAAAACCAGGTCTTCCGGTTCAAGGTGTTTTTTTATGAGAATTTCGTTTGTGATAGAGTCCTTTCCACCTACAACCAGTAAATTTTCTGATGTGAAAAACCATCTAAACCTCTCATACCATAACTTCTTTTTCCTCTTAGCGCGTGGTATGGCAGCTTCCTCAAGTTCTATTTCACGCTCTTGCACTAACTTCTCAATTCGTAGCTGTGTTTCTCCGATTGCTTTTTCAGCGCCCTTAATTTTCTTCTTCGCTTTTTTGGCTCTGTTATAGTAGATTGATGCATTATCTTGAGCTGACTTGCGAAGGCTTAGAGAAAGGGGAACATTTCCTATTGACAATTCCACGAGTAATTTCTCGGTCTTAATAGCCTGGAAGAATCGGGCTGGTTCTATTCCATGTTTTTTCTCCTTTTCAATCTGTGAAATTATCTCCTTCCACGTTTTTCCCTTCCTTTTATCATCCATGATTCTACCTAGGAGAGCCTGCAACGTATTAAACTGGCTGTAGATTTTGTCTCCAGCTTCTTTCAATGTTTTTGCATCTTTTATGGCTCTTTTCAGAGTTTCCTGTTGTTCATGAAGGATTCTTTGTTGTTTGGCAACGTTTTCCTCAATCTTGTTGTCTACGACTCTAAGTTCTCTTTCTTCCACTTTTTTTTCGTAGAATTCATCTAATGCTTCGTTGAAGTTGTTGAACTTCCTGCATCTGAGTCCAGCATTTTTCCTCAGGGGTATTGGATTTGCTTCAAGCCATCTGCCTTCTTCGTCGATTATTATTGAGGGTTCCAGTCTTCCAGGTTTTAGACGCAAGCGGATATTTTTGAGGGCTTCATGAATTCTATTAATGTCAGGATCTTCCAGCGACTCACAATCTTTGGTCTTCTCCACTTCAGAGCGGTTGAGGAGCTCTTCAGCATACTTTCCACTGATACTTAAGAGTCTTGTAAGGGCTTTGACGACTTCTAGTTTTTTAAAAGTTCTTAATTGCAGCAAATCAGATAGCTTAATCATCAAGGGGTTTTTGCCACTTGTTGGAGCATGCTGAAATAGTTCTCCACGTAGAATGTTGCGGTCACGCATTTTCTTGAGCCTTAGAGCCTGTTTGATTATTCCGTTGCTATCCACGAGTATAATGTTGCCATCACTAAAGAGCTCCAGTACAAGCTTAATCTGTCCACTTTTTGTCCGAGTCGTTATTATTACTATACGTTCAAACTCATGTTGACTAATTTCATTGATGATGCTGTTTCTGAGATGCTTACGAAGCATCATGCAAAAACTAGGTGGCTGTTTAGGTTTTTCTAGAAGATACGATGTCAAATGGAGACGTTTGCCTAATTCTATTAAGAGAGTTAGGTCTGACAGATTTGGTTTATGAAGTTTCAAGAGGAAAGTCTTCCCTCTCACTTGGTAGATATTTTTTATCCGCGCCCCAGCTAACTGATCTTTAAGCTCCAAAACAATTGCTGCAATGTCAAGACTCGTCAGCGTATCTCGCACAGCTTTTCCCTTTGAACATAAATCTTTCAAGTTCTTAAAGGATTTAGTGGACGCCCTCTCACGTAAAGTCAAAACTTTAAATTATGCTTCGCTGAATGTATAAAAAGCAAATCATATGAGCTGAAGTTTCATGAAACCACTAAACATAATTTATTGGACACGAGCTGCACTAGGCATAGCAATTGGCATCTTATGTGGTATCTACATTTATTCCTCAGTTTCTGATGAGCTCCTCAGCCTTTTCACCCTACTCACGGGCATTTCCTTTGCAATGCTTTTCTATTTAGCTACATACTATGTTATCAAACTGAAGTTCTTTGGGAGAGTTGAGAAATCACGGAAACTAGTGATGCAAGGGATTGGAATTTACTTCTTTGCGTGGGTTGTGTCGTGGACTTTGATAGTTACTTTGCTCCTGCCAACTGTCTCGATAAGCATATACGATACTAGCTCGAGAGAATTACTTGAGGATCACGATTTTTTTGTACTCGTTAAAAATAACGTAAATTCCCAGTGGAAGCTAAATATCACAGAAAGTCTTTTCCACAAGACTTCTCCTACAGGGAGCTACAAAATTACCTTGTTGCCCCCTGGAAACTATACATTTGAGTTAAGAAATCTTGACAATACGGGCGGGAATTACAGTACAGATAACCAGAATAGCACATTGATAGTTGGCTGGTTAGAGAATCTAAATGTGCGTTTCAATGTTACGCAGGTTTCAGGGTAGATTCAGCATACTGAATTAAACTTGTTTGGCTTTCAGTACTCGTATCAGGTGTAGATTCTTCAATGGTTTTAATCAGCAGTCGAGTATAATCGACCCATGCAGAGAAAAAGCCCCGGTCGAAATCATCATTGAATCTGCTTTGAACCCTTTTCAGGAAACTCTTTTTATGGTTTAGAACTATGGTTCTACCGCTTGAATCAATGTTTGAGATGAATGTATACTGGTTCCCATTGGCTTTCCGAGCTATGTACATTCCATAGAGAGCACGGTAATATCCATGATTCCACTTGGTTTTTTTCATTTCAGCTTCTAATCGCTGTAATTCCCTTTGTGCTTGGGCGAACTGGCGATTGTTAATCAGTTGGAAAAAACGGGTGACAAAAACTTTGGGGAAAGTCATGATTATCACTTCCTCTTTTTCTCGTCTTCACCGACTTCTTCCAAACCGTTTTGAGTGATTTTAAAGATACCTTCACCATCTGGCAAGTAGGGACTAGATACTAAACGAGCGATTCTTACAGGACCTCTAGCGGATTTCCTGAGGTATAATCTGGTGTGACTTGTGTGAGCAACTACATGGCCACCTATTGGGTGTACAGCATCACCGAAGAAGACATCTGGTTTCGACATTACTTGGTTTGTAACCACTGCAATAGTGTTGAAAGCACGTGCTAGCCTAATGAGTTTATGCATGTGCTTGTTGAGTTTCTGCTGGCGCATTGCGAGAGTTTCTCGACCAACATATTCGCTCCTGAAGTGGCCTGTGAGGGAATCTACTATAATGAGACGAATATTGTTTTCTTTAATCACTAAGTCAGCGTTTTCGAGAAGGAAAATTTGGTGGTCGCTAGTGAAAGCCTCAGCAACAATGATGTTTCTTGCCACTAACTGAGGGTCTAGGTTAAGATGCTTTGCCATAGAAACAATACGTTCCGTATGGAATGTGTTTTCAGTGTCGATATATAAGGCACCTCCATCGAGGCCTCCTTGTTCAGGAGGAAGTTGAACGTTGACCGCTAGTTGATGACATACTTGGCTTTTTCCGCTACCGTATTCTCCATAGAATTCAGTTATTGTTTGAGTTTCCATACCTCCACCAATCAAGTCATCAAGGACTTTACTCCCTGTTGTGAGACGAAGAATGTTCTCACGCTGCTTTACAAGTTCGTCAGCTCTGACAAAAGAAAGAGTGATAGAACCCCGAGCTAGACGAATTACATCTAATGCCTTCTTTTGGCTAATACCTGCAGGCTCAAGTTCGCGAGCAGTAGCTGTAGCTAGAGACTCAATAGTGTGGAAACCCATTTCTTGGAGCTTTTGACTCGTAGCTGGTCCTACACCAGGGAGATCTTCCAGAATATCATATTTTTTCTCTGTAGAAGGTGCTATAGTTTCTTCTTCTATTGAAGCCATCTGCTTGATAGTCCCCTGTGCACAAGAACAACCACAAATTGATATTTGACGTATTTAAGTTGCACTAGAGAATAATGGTTCAGTTGCTGGGAGAGAATAGTGAAAGTACCATGAAATATCAAGAAACCTTCTTGTTGGAGGTCCTACCTTAATTCAATAGAGCGAAATGAGTTAGATCCAGAGCCTCGAGGGGGATTTGAACCC
>JAUWDF010000209.1 GCA_030608925.1 Candidatus Bathyarchaeota archaeon
TCGGGCTGACCCTTCCCTCCCAGATGTTTCAGCGTCTTTGGAGAGGTCTTTCTTATAGACTTTATCGCCCACTATGACCAGATCTTCCAGAACCCGTTTTATAGCCAGACCCAGATCTCTTTTGAGTCCATCACCTTTTGAAGGTCTTTCAGGGTTCATTAACAGATCACCTGCATATGGGCATACACTCTATTTGGTAAATCTATGAGAATTGATATATAAAAGCGAAATCCTATAGCGCAATGGGCTAGCGTAAAAACTTAATAACAAAGCGGGGAAGGCTATAACGAGGAGCTGTAATGGTAACACCTTCATTTGTGAAGGAAGTAGTAAGAACCTGTCTCAGAATAGGGAAAAAAGACCGAGTCATAATTTTCACTTGGCGCCATACAATTGATTTAGCAGAAGCCCTAGCCAAAGAGTGCATACGAGCCGGAGCTAAAATTCATACAGAATTTGGAACCGATGAGATTTTCTACGACACACTAATGAATAGTGATATTGAATATCTTAAGACCACCAATCCCTTTGGGCAATCATTGGTGGATATAGCCACAGCCAGCATTTTTATTTCAGGTCCAGAAGATCCTGAAAGGCTAAAACAGGTTCCTATTGAAAGGTGGAACGTAGTTTCAAAAGCTGACAAGCCCTTCTATGACAGACTTTTCGAGCGGAAGGTTCGTTCCACAGAGATATTGCTTGGGCACGTGACATCTCAACGAGCTAGAACCTATGGACTCAACTACAAAGAATGGCAGAGAAACGTTAACGACGCCTTGGACGTAAAATATGAAGACATGAGAACACGGGGAATGAAACTCAGAAGTCTTCTAGAACAGACCCAGAAAGTACACATCACAGCAGCCAATGGAACCAACCTAACCTTCAATCTTGAAGACAGACCCATTAACCTATATGACGGTGTAGTTGATGAAAAAGACGTGGAAAACGGAGCCGTATTTGAGGGATTACCTAGCGGTGTTGTACAACTTGCTCCTTCAGAGACAAGTGCAAATGGCACTTTCATATCCGATGTCCCTGAACCCACAACCGGTGTCCTACTATCCTACGTCAGATGGGACTTCAAAGATGGTAAAATAGTGACATTCGAAGGAGGCAAGAACATCGACATTGTGAAGGGAATGTGGAAAAAGGGAACTGGAGACAAAAACAGGATAGGAACACTTGCACTAGGCATAAACCCAAAAGCTAAAACAGGGTTCACCTACAACCCAATTGTCCTTGGAGCAGCAACAATAACCGTAGGAGACAACACTAAATTTGGCGGAAAAAACGAAAGCGATTGGGGATTCCCATCCACCTTAGCTCAGCCCACTGTAGAACTCGATGGGAAAACAATAATCAAACAAGGCAAATTCACATTCTAAAGCAGTAGACAAGCAGATCTATAATTGAACATGCACCCTGACAGACAAAGAGTAAAATTCACGTCTTCAAATAAAAGCTTGCGTGAGTTATCCTTGATTGTTGAAGGATACGTTTTCGCTTGTGAGTGAATTTAAACCCTAAATTTTTCCTAGGTGATTGCTATGAACCCGGAAGCTTATTACCAAGAAAAACTTTCAGCCAACAAGCTTCTAAGTTGTTATGAGGCAGCTCCTCCAAGAATTAAACAATATCTTGACGCAGAAATTAGATTTCTAGCCTCACAGCTAAAAAGCAAAAACCAAGTTCTGGAACTTGGCTGTGGCTATGGTAGAGTTCTAAAAAAGGTTTCACAGTTTATCCCCCAGATTATTGGAAATGATATCTCACGGAATAGTCTGGAACTTGCGATGTTGCATATGGGAGATTGCCCAAACGTTGCAGTTTTTCTGATGGACGCATCAAGAATGGCGTTTCGTCCATGTACTTTTGACGCTGTTTTCTGCATTCAAAACGGCATATCTGCATTTGGAGTTAACAGAAAACACCTTATTGCTGAATCTGTAAGAGTGACGAAGCGCAATGGCATTATTCTCTTTTCCAGTTATTCACCTAAAATCTGGAAAACTCGTCTAGAATGGTTTAGAAGACAATCCCAGTTAGGCTTAATAGGAGAAATTGATGAAGAAATGACCCGAGACGGAACAATCGTATGCAAAGACGGATTTCAAGCCTCAACAATAAGCAACAGCCAATTCCTTGAATTATTCAGCGAATTTGGGTTGAATGTATCAATCACAGAAGTGGACGAATCCAGTATCTTCTGCAAAGCAATCAAAAAAGAATAACCCACTTGAAAAAAGAGACCAAACATCTTGATTATATCAGAATGCATCAGGTATCACTCGCGAATAAAAGTTAAAAGCTTGAAGAACTCCTTGAATTGCTTGGTAGTTGTCCGTCTATGGTTGACAGGAATCTAGTTGGGAGATGCGGTCTCTACTGTGGAGCATGTGGAATATATAGAGCTTATAGAGATGGTGGTGAATACCGCCAAAGACTGGCAAATTTCTTCAAATGCTCTCCAGAAAAAGTTTGTTGCGAAGGATGCCAAGCTTTAACCCAAGAATGCTGGGGCAATGAATGCAAAATTGTCAAATGCCTCAACGCGAAGGAGCTTCAATTCTGCTACGAATGCACGGATTATGATAAACACACGTGTGAAAGATTTGAGAAGTTCTCAGAAGATTACTTGAAAGATGATCATGTTGACCTCAGAGCCAACTTGTCACGAATTAAAGCTGGTCACGTTGATGAGTGGCTAAAGGAGTCTGAAGAAAAATTCCGTTGCCCTAGTTGTGGAAAACCCTTACCCACTAGTTCATTTAGGAAAAAATGCTACCACTGCGGCAAGGAACTTTCAACCTAGCGAGTTCGCGCGAGAACGGTCATACTCATACGCATGTGTAA
>JAUWDF010000161.1 GCA_030608925.1 Candidatus Bathyarchaeota archaeon
GCCACTGGAGAAAAGGAAATTGTTACTCGTCGAGGACATTTAGTTGACGATGTTCCAGATTTTCCTCTAGTAGTTGTTGATGACATAGAAGGGTTAAAAAAGACTAAGAGCGTCGAAGGAGCTCTTCTTCAATTGGGTGTGTGGGCTGACGTCTTTCGAGCCAAGGAAAGTAGACATGTGCGAGCTGGAAAAGGAAAAGGACGTGGGCGAAGATACAAGCAAGCCAGAGGCCCCTTGATCGTGGTCTCTCAAAATAGTGCGGTTGCAAAAGCTGCTCGGAATTTACCTGGAGTGGACGTTGCATTTGTCGATAGTTTGAATGTTGAGAATTTAGCTCCAGGAACTCATGCGGGTAGGCTTACAGTTTGGTCCCACTCAGCTCTGCAACAACTAGGTAAGAAGTTTGGTGAGGTAGATTAGCCTTGAATCCCTACGACATCATTTCTTACCCAATGATGACCGAAGTGGCTAGTCGCCTACTGGAGACAGAGAACAAGCTGGTTTTCATTGTCAACTTGAAGGCTTCTAAGCCAAAAATACGACGAGCTGTTGAGGAGCTGTATGACGTGAGAGTGCAGAGAGTTAATGTCCTGATAACACCCAAGGGGAAGAAGAAGGCTTTTGTGAAGCTGCATCCTGATTTCAAAGCTGTTGATGTGGCAATAAGATTAGGCATCCTTTAGTAGACTAGTTATCTGAAGGTTTCAAATTCAGGTTGCAGTAGATTTAGGTGCATTCTAATCGCGTTCAAACCGTAGTTGCGTAAGGTTTCAATATAGCCGCTGAGGATGAATCGTCTTAGGGAAAAATAGGCTTCTACTCTGTAGTCGTTTAGAACATTGCCATGTTTCCTTAACCTGTAAGACAGCTCTATGTCTTCTACACATTTTAGACGTTTGTCGAAGCCCCCTATTTTCTTAAAAGTGTCCGAGTCCACAGGCATGAACATTCCTCCACAGAATCTGTCCACGTATTTCCTCCAGTAGTTCTCAAATCCTATGAGGAATCTGCTAACTTCTTTCTTTGTTTTGGACATGAATCCTGTGTCTTCTTCGCGGGGTCCATATTTTGGTAGTAACAGCACTATATTGAACAGGTTAAAATCCTCGTTTACTAGTTCAAGTGCATTCTTCTTCAGGGAGGTATCAGCATCTAAGAAAAGCAGAAGGTCACCCTTTGCGTGTTTCGCGCCTTGATTTCGAGCGTCTCCTATTGAAGTATCTTTCTCGGAGATTATTTTGTCGCAGTATTCCTCTGCGATGTTAACTGTGTTGTCGGTGGACAATCCGTCTTTTACGATTATTTCAAAATTTCTATAGGTTTGCTGCGATAAACTCTGTAACGTAGGAATGATGTATTTTTCCTCATTGAAAGTAGGTATTATGATTGATAGCTTCTTCATAGGTTTGAGCTCCCGCTCAAGATGTGTGTATTGGTACAGTTTTACATAGATTGGAATAGGTTTTTCAGCTGATTGATGATTCCCCTGCGAAGCATGTACCAGTAGATTCTTCTCTTCAGCTTGTTTCTAGAGAATATTCCATGAAATCTTCTCCTCCAGGAACCGTAGAAGCTGCGGTAGCACTTGTAAAGTTCTTCTTGGATTTCCTTCCTAGTTAGTTTTTCAGTGGGCATCACAGCGTGCACCATGTCATAGTTTGCCCAGTTGAAATCTTCTATCCAATTTTCTTCTCTAGCTTTTCCATATAGATCTGTCCCTGGAAACGGAGTGAGTATAGCAAATATGGCGAAATCGGGGTCTAGCTTGTTGGCGAAATTTCTTAGTTCTTTAATTGATTTTGCTGAGTCCGCGCGTTCTCCTATTATGAACATTGCTTGGGCAAAAATGTCGTTTTTCTGTAAGATTTTGACTGCTTTCTTGGCATCGTCAGGAGATATATTTTTCTTGAAGGTTTCAAGGGTTGAGGGACTTGCACTTTCCACTCCTAGAAGGACCCATTGAAGACCTGACTTCCTTAATTTTGGCAGGGCATCTTCGTGTTTCACAACGTCGTCGCATCTCGCTTGAGTGAACCACATTAGGTTGTCTGAAAAATCTTTCTTGGCAATCTCATTGGCAAGTTCGTGAGCTCTGTTCCCAAAGCCAAAGTTATCATCTGTTAACCAAATGAACCGGCTCCCATAGTTATCATAGCAGTACTCCATTTCATCAGCGACTCGTTTTGGAGACTTTTTCCTCCAAGTTCCCATCCAGTGGCTCCATTGGGAACAATAGGTGCACCGGTGGGGGCAACCTCTTGATCCCTCAATCAGTGCGTATGGAGCGTTCATGC
Source organism: Candidatus Bathyarchaeota archaeon (assembly GCA_030608925.1). Lineage (GTDB taxonomy): Archaea > Thermoproteota > Bathyarchaeia > Bathyarchaeales > SOJC01 > JAUWDF01. The sequence goes on from JAUWDF010000161.1 coordinate 2,295, forward strand.
CAGCCATAGCACTGAAGTGATATTTGTGCACTAAATCTTTCACAAAATGATACCCTGGGTAGGGGAGATCGTCCAAGTTCTTGATAAAAGGTCGGGGTGGATTGTGCCTAATTTCAGCATTATGTTGAAAGGATATTCCATTAATACGGTTGTATGGTGAGTTCGTTGACTTTTTATTAAGTAGCTCAGCCAAGGTTTGTTCACCCTCTCCTCGAACGATAACGTCGATTTCGGGAAAGGCTTCAAGGCTTTTTTGGGCAGTGCTCGTGAAATGTTGGCCCCCTGCGACGGTTAGAACCGATGGGTTCCATTTCTTTGCTGTCTCAAGGGTTCTAGCCGCCAAGTAAGTGTTACATGTAGCTAATGCACTGGATGCTACAACATCAGGTTTGAATTTTACTATTTCAGTTTCCATATTTTTCCAATCTATTTTCTGGGCGTTGCAGTCTAACACCTTAATATCTAAGTCATTTACTTCTCTCTCCACGTAAGCAGCTAGCTGAAGCAAACCAAAAGGTGGTGGCAGATATTCCCCCATGACAAACCAAATGTCCTTCGGAGGCTCCACAAAGAGAACCCTCACGCTCTACATCTCCAATCCACTAGATCCGTTAAGATGGAATAATCCCAATTTAAATGGTACTCAACGGACTTCCGCATCTCAATACTCATGCTTTTCCCAGGGTTGTGAGAAGCCCTCTATTCAACTTGGATGAGAGTTTGCATTTTTTTTTCTAATAATCGCTTGAGTTCTGGTTCTCTACGAGTATATATGTCCGGGATTTTCAGAACTTCGATTTTTTCCCGTGACTCTGGATCAAGCTTCAGAACTATCTTCTCGTGTTTACTTTCCATACAAAAGATTTTGTCGGCCCATTGAATGAGTTTTTTTGATAGTTGAACTGGAGCATCATAGCTAGTACCTGCTGACTTTGCTTCAATTCCATGGATACCATTGAACATTTCTTGAGCTGTCTTGCTCCGATCAATATTTCCTGTGCACACAAACAGAACCCTCAAATTCTCATCTCCAACATCTCTAACACCCCTTGATGTGTTTACGTGTTTCTTAAACTTGCGCAGGTATTTACGTGC
>JAUWDF010000228.1 GCA_030608925.1 Candidatus Bathyarchaeota archaeon
AAGACATAGATATGTAACTGATCGAGCTTTCATTCTCTTATCCAAAGAACGTTTTTCGACAATAAATCGTAAAATAAACATTGTTGACCATAGATTAGCAGGTAAAAACCTGATTGTAGTAGACGATAGCATTGTGAGAGGGGACACTACTCGGGTTGTTGTCCAAAAAATGCGAAAACTAGGTGCTAATAAAATTCATTTATTTATAACATTCCCTCGTATCATTGGACCTTGCTTCTATGGCATAGACATGGCAACCTATGGTGAGCTCATCGGATCCAAAAAAACTCCAGATGAAATAGCTCAAAGGTAGGTGCAGATTCAGTAAACTATCAATCAATTGATAAATTTGTATGCGCTACAGGCATGTGCAAAGAGGAATTATGCTTCGGATGTACCAACGGGAAATATCCAACTCCCCTTGCACAAAGATTAGCAAACTGGATGCGTAGAAGATTCGACGCAGGACACGAAGAAACCGGAAGGATTTACGAGATAGACGTTGAAAACTTACTGTAGGTTGGAATAACCTGCATGTCAAAGCTACTTTAAGTGGTGGTTGAGATTGGAAAGAACGGGTGTGTTGGTAGTTTCTTACGGTGCCCGAGAAGCAGCGATTATAGATGCGTTTCATGAGAGTCTTGAGTACAAAGTCGATATCTATGTTGTTGATAAACAGAAAAATCCCTTCAATCTTAAAAAATCAACTGAACACGTTGTTATACCTAACTTAGATGTAGATAAAATCTGCAGATTCGTCGAAAAACGACGTGGGAAGATTAATTTCGGAATAGTTGGACCTGAAAAGCCAATAGTTAACGGAATTAGAAATAAAATAGAAGCTAAGACAGGCATACCTATTATTTGTCCAACTAAAGAGTACGCAATTGAAGCGAGTAAAGTCTCTCAAAGACTTCTCTTTGAAAAAGCTGTTCCACATGCTAATCCTAGATACAAGGTTTTCAACCCTGAAGACAACAATTCCACAAACATCGTTAGAAAAGCGGTTTATGCATGGCTAGACGAAATTGATAATCAAGCTGTCGTGAAGCCAGACGTACCATCAGCAGGGAAAGGTGTTGGAGTCTGGGGAGACCATTTCACAACCCGAGAACAATTATTTAATCATTTCTTAGCCAACTACCAATATGGTAAAGTAATAATCGAGGAAAAGCTTGATGGCGAAGAATCCAGTTTCCAAGCCTTTTGCGATGGAAAAAGAATTATTCCCTTACCCGAAACCCGTGATTACAAAAGAGCTTTTGATGGTGATCTCGGTCCCAACACAGGCGGAATGGGCTCCTATAAAAACACCCGTGAGATTTTGCCTTTCATGTGCACTGAAGATTGGGAGAAAGAGACTGAAATCGTGAATAAAATTTTTAAGACCATGAAAAAAACCGGAAGCGGAGACGGCAGTGAACTAAGAGGAATCCCTTTTTACGTAGCGTTCATGCACACAAAAAAAGGATTGAAAATCCTAGAAAACAACAGTAGACCAGGAGATCCAGAGATTATCAATATTCTTCCATTACTAAAACAGGATTTCACAGAAATTTGCTTCAAAATTCTGGAAGGATCCTTAACCAAAGTCACCACTGAAAGAAAAGCTAGTGTAGTAACATACAAAGCACCACCATCCTATGGAGGCTATAGAGAAGCATTTCCTGACCAAACAATTTCTGAAGAAATCGGTCAACCAATACATCTAGCTAAAGCTTACAGGTTGCGAAAGGAACTTAAGAACAATGTCCGAGTCTACCCCGCTTCCATGGAACTTAGAGATGGTCAGTTCTATCCCCTCACATCCAGGACTGTCGCTGTTTTAGGCATAGGAAATACGCTTGAGGACGCACGTGAACTCTCCATTAAGGGAATAAAAGCAATTGAAGGAGGAGCCCTTTGGAATCGACAAGACATTGCTGACCCAGATCATATTCGGAAGAGTGTAAATCACATGGAAGAACTGAGGCGTCAGGGCAAGTGAAGAAAAACCAGAGATTGTTCATAACAGATTGTGAAGGACCAATTTCCAAAAATGACAACGCTTTCGAGATTACTTGTAAATTCATCCCCAAAGGTGAATTACTTTTCAGTCAATTAAGTAAATACGATGATATTACAGCTGGAATCGTGAAACGTAATGGATACAACGCTGGCGACACTCTAAAATTAATTATTCCCTTCCTCAAAGCCTATGGGATAACAAACAGGCAAATGCGGACCTATTCTTCTAAGAACATTTTGTTAATGCCGGGTGCGAAAGATACCATGTCGATTATCCAAGAGAAGATGCCAAGCTTCATTGTCAGCACTAGCTATAACCAATATATTCAACCTTTGTGCGAGGTCTTAGAGTTCCCCTTTGAGAACACGTACTGCACTAAAGTTGATATTGACACATACAAAGTGGACGAAAAAGAGTGTAGAAGAATCCGCCACTTGAGGGAGGAAATATGTTCCATGCCCCCATTCAAAATTCATCACAGCGCTAAATCTATCGAAGACCTTTCTGATAGGGACCAGCAGACATTTGGAAGACTTGATGAAATTATCTGGAATGAGATTGCTCAAATGCAGTTGGGTGTAGCATTATGCGAAGTAAAACCAATGGGTGGTTTTGAGAAGAAAAGAGCTGTAAAAGAAATTGCCTTTAAATCTGGTCGCAATTTACGCGATGT